>WYBG01000591.1 GCA_011526015.1 Deltaproteobacteria bacterium
CCCCTTCGGGGTTACGGGCTGGCAGTGGCTCAAAAAAACTGCGGAGCAGTGACTTGTTTATAGAAAACCCTGGCCTGTTTTAGCCAAGAAACCCCGAAGGGGTGGCATGTTACGGCTAAGGTTTACGCCTATGCGCGAAAGCGGGAATCCACTATTTCTGCTGAGTTTATGGATTCCCACTCCCCGTTTTCACGGGGACAAGCTTCGTGGGAATGACACCATGCACTTCTTTAAACAGCATTAATCGTTTATGACTACCAATGTTTTTATCGATCATCCTTTCCCCAACAATTTTTTGGAAATTTTCGGATAGAAGGGTTCCAGGAACCGGGTAAAATCCAGGTATTGAAGTATTCGCGCGTCCCGAAACATCTTGAAGGCGGTTTCATCCCGGCAGAGGATTATTTCTCCCCGGGTGAGCGCTTGATGGCATAAGATCAAATCCGCGTCATTCAAATTGACCAGGTCCACCGGCTCGATGAAGTAATAGGGAACCTGCTCATAGATTGCATAAAGAAGCTCTTTGCGCCGTTCCCGGGGAATCTCGAAGCGGAACAATACCGCGACGTCAATATCGCTCTCCGGATGGATTCTTTGTTGCGCCGCGGAGCCGAACAGGATCACCGCCAGCACTTCCGGGGAAAAATGCTCCGAAAACAGGGCGGTGATCCGGGAGAGGATTTCTTCACGGGTTTTCATGGTTAATGAACGGCTCCTGTTTTTCGACGCTTATAGAGCACCAATGAAACGTGAGGCGTGAAACGTATTGCGTATTCCGTATCGTATAAGAGAACGCAATACGAAATACGCAATACCATCATGGTTACCCATTCTCATTTACGCATTATGCTTCACGTTCACGCATCACGCATCAATTTTCAGCAGCGGGCGAAGCGCGATTCGCCCCTACTTCATCAAAATCATCTTATTCACCTTTGTGAAATTGCCCGCCTGGAACCGGTAGATATAAATTCCGCTGCCCACCTGCGCCCCGGCCTGGTTGCGGCCGTCCCAGGCGATCTGGTGGTAGCCCGCTTCCCGGCGCTCGTTCACCAACACCCGCACCTGCTGGCCGAGGACGTTATACACCACCAATTTGACGTCCACCGCCTCCGGCAACTGGTAGCGGATGGTGGTGGCGGGGTTGAAGGGGTTGGGATAGTTCTCGATCGCGAAGGTTTGGGGCAGGTTTTCCGCGGTTTGCACGGGATTCTCGCCGGAACCCTTCAGGTAGGGCAGCAGGTCGATGAACGTTTCCGCCGCGGCCATGGCGCTGAAATTCAGGGAGAGGCTCGCCGCGCTGCCGCTCAAGGCCCGGAATTCAACATTCAGCACGTTCACCCGGCCTTCCCCGCCGCGGGGATTGGCGTTGGCAAAGCGCAGCTCCCCGCTTGCGGCGCGGGTATCGTTCACCACCGGCTGCTCGAAACCGGCGCTGCTGCCGCCGCTGTAGCCCAGGAATTCCAGCTCCGCGGGATTCCATTCCAAGCGGGCGGTAAAGCTGCCCAAATTGACGGCGCCGGAAGCCAGGTTGGCCATATCGATGACCACCGGAATGTCCACCTCCTGGCCCTTGCTCAGGAACAGGTTTCCCGCGCCCGCGGAGGCGAGGATTTCTCCGCGGTACTTAGCGAACTGGCCGCCCGAACGACCCGGGGAAGCCGCCAATCCATCGGGCAGGCAGGTGGGCTGGCCCACCGGGTAAGGAACCGGCAGCCCCGCTTCCCAACTGAGCAGCACCAGCACGTCCGTGGAATTGGTCAAACCGTCCTCGTTCACGTCTCCAAAACCGATGTTGATACGGTCTAAGTAAGCCTGGGGAATGCTGATACCGACGTCGTAGGAGAGCATCACCAGCCCGTCGGTGGAGTTTACCAGATCGTCGCCGGTCACGTCGCCCAGGAAGCCGTTGACGCAGGCGCTTCCCGGGGAGAGGGCGACGATCTTGCCGTTGTCCGCCGCGCCTAAAATTTCATCGAAGCCGTTGTTGTCGATGTCCGGCAGGACGTTCGCCAGGGTTGCGCCCTGCAATACCCCGCTGTTCATCGGGTAATCCAGAATGCTGGCGCCGTTGGAGCCGTCGAGAATGTAGAGAATATCGTTCCGGCAGGCCATGATCACGTCCTGCTGCCCGTCGCCGTTAATATCCTCGATGGCCTGCGCGCTCCAACTGAAGTTGCCCACGGTTTTGAACCAGATCGGAATCCCGGTAGCGCCGCTGATGCAGTAAAAAGTGCTGTTGAAGCTGCACACTAAGATGTCATCCAGCCCGTCGCCGTCCACGTCCTCGATGAGGGAGAGCTGGTTGATGCCGGAGCTGCCCAGGTCAAAGGGCCACACCTCGATGCCGGTCTCCCCGTCGATGCGGTACACTTTGCCGAAGTAGGAACCGGCGATCACGTCCGAAGTCTGGCCGGGAACGTCGTAGCGCAGCACTTCCTTGCCGCCCCCGGCGCTGCTGCCGATCGGGTAAGTCCAGATCGGGGTGGGTCCGGTGGGTCCTTCCGGATCGATGCCCACGATGGAGTAGGTATTGGCAATCCCGTTGCCGGTTCCCACCACCACATCGGTGCTCCCGTTGCCGTTTACGTCGCCGATGGATTCGACCATCCGCAGCATGGAACCCACGAAATATTGCCAGAGAATCTCCCCGTTAACGCCGTTGAAGCAGTAAACCGTGCGCCGCCCGCCGGCGCCGTCATTGGTGCCGCTGCCGGTAGCAACCACGTCGTTCACGCCGTCATTGTTGTAATCTTCATTGACATAGACCGAGGTCATGTCTCCTAACCCGAAGCTGTCCGGGTGGTCGGTGCCGAAGCTCCAGATGATGTTCCCGGTAAGGCCGCTGAGGGCGTACACGTGCTCGTTGCCTCCCCCGGTGCCGATCACCACGTCCTGGAAGCCGTCGTTGTTCAGGTCGTTGGCGATGGTGAGGGCCTTTTGCTGCGGCGGGAGATCATTGGTATTGCCGATGCCCCCGGCGCTATAGTTGGCAATGTACGAAGAGAAGCGCCAGACCTCGCTGGCCAGCCCGGCGCTGGCCCCGTTCAGGGCGATGGTCCAGTAATTCCGCGAAGCGGTGATCACGTCCGGCACCCCGTCGCCGGTAATGTCGTCAATGGGCTTCAGGGCCAGCACCCGGTATTCGTTGTTGGTGGTGCTGGGATTGGGGGGAATCTGGTAGTTCCAGAACGCGTAGCCCAGGTCAAAGGGGCCGCCCAGGCCGGTTCCCTGCAAGTTAATGGTAGCGGTGGGCTGCAGTGGGTCGTTGTTGGCGATTTCCAGGGTTCCGGTGTAGGTAACCGCCTGCTGGGGCGCAAACCAGAGGGTCACTTCCGCGGTATCGTCCGGGGCGATGGCGATGGTGATGGGCGGGGTTGCGCCGGCGTAAAACACCGGGTCGCTGAAGGTGAAGCCGCTGATTTGCAGGTTTTGCAAGCCGCGGTTGCCGATCAAAAGCTTCCAACTGGCCAGCCCTTCTTCGGGAATCCACACGCTGCCGAAGTTGTGGCTGGTTCCGTTAAAGGAGATAAAGGGGTCCCCGTACATGCCCTTGCCGGTGAGGGAGACCGACACCGAGGGGGTAACCGGGTCATTGCTGAGAATGTTCATGTTGCCGGTGAAGATGCCGTAATTCTGGGGCGTAAAAGTGACCCCGATGGTGGTAGATCCGCCGGGCGGAATGATTACCGGGAACGACGGAACGGTGTGGGAAAACAGCGGATTGCTAAATTCCAGGTCGTTAATCGAGAGCGAAGCGGTGCCGGTGTTCAAAATATTCAGTTGCAGGGTGTTGGTCTGCCCGATCTCCGTCAGGCCGAAATTCAGGCTGGTGACCGGGACCTGGATGTCCGGGGTACCGCCCTCGACGCCAAATTGATAGATGAGGCTGTTGGTGGTATTGTAGTGGATCAGCCAGAAATAAGTGCCGTCGAAAGTCATGTCTCGGGGGGAGGCGGTGGGGTTGCGCACAAAGGTGCCGGTGTAGGCCCCGCTGGCGGGATCGTAGGCGTATATTTCCTGCCGGGTAGTCCCGAAGCCGGTATCCTCCGCGCACCACACGAAGGTGCCGTCGTAAGCCACCCCCATGGGCTGCTCGCCCTGGGTGTCGAGGGTATCCACGGTGACGCCGGTGGTATCCATCTTGATGATCTTATCCTGCCCGGCCACCTGGCTGGCGAAATACTGGGAGTACCAGATGTGGTCGTCGAAGTAATCCATTCCCCCGACGTAATTATTCTCCGGGCTGTTGATGGTTTTCAGCACCGCTCCGGTGTTGGGATCCACCTTGTAAAACTTATCCGGGTGGTTGGCGCTGGGCAAATCCATGAACACCCAGAGGTACTGGCCGTCCCAGGCCAGCGCCTTGACGGTGTAGGAACCGCTGGGAGGAACAAACGGAACGGTAATGCTGTCTAAAACCGAGCCGTCGGCGGGATTGATTTTCCAGATCTGGTTGGAATTGGTGGAAGAAGTGCCCACCCACAGATTCGCGCCGTCATACGCCACGCCGTAGGGATAATTGGGCGCGGGAATGGTTTTGATGATTTGCTGGGCGGAAACCAGCGTGGTAAATATGATCCCCCAAAAGACCAGGAGAGTCTCAAAGTAACGGATAGTAGAACGCATGTCGTTCCTCCTTACTTTAGGGTTAGACTGATTCTGTTTGCGGAATAATGTGCGGAATTTTGGGGCGAGATTCAAATGCTTTTTTATTGAACGAGTAACAAACTTTCTGTTTGCCATCATCGCCAGTTCTATATATACTGCTTCGGAAAATTTGAATCAGGAGAGGCAGGCATGGCCCGTGTTAAAATCCGTTCCAGGCATCAAATTACCATTCCAAAGCATATTATGGAGAAGTTGCAACTTGAGATTGGTGACAGCGTCGAGATTACCATCCAGGACGATAATTTGTTGATTACGCCTGCGGGTTTTGAGGAAAAAATACCAGCGGCAAAACTGTCGCCCGTGGAGCAGCAATCGCTTCAATCTGCCCTGATCAAGATAGAGGCGCTTCGTAAAGATCTCAAATCGGCCCGGGGTCTTACCCGGGATGAAATTGCCGTGGCGGTAAAGGTAGGGCTTATTGATTCGGAACAACAATGGTGGTGGAGCGAGGAATGGCAGCGCGGCGAACGGGAAACCCAACAGGATATCGAAACCGGCCAGGTTCAGGAATTTGATTCCGCCGGGGCATTTCTTAATTCTCTCCGCGCATGATTATTGTTCGCACAAAGCGGTTTGAAAGAGATTTCGATGCTTTGCCGCAGTGATTCGTAAACGAGCGATCAAGCAACTCGCACTGTTTTTTGAAAATCTCCAACATCCATCGCTTCGCATTAAGAAAATGCAAGGTTATCCCGGTATTTGGGAAGGCCGGGTTACCAAAGGATATCGGTTCACTTTTACAGTAGAAAGCGATCGGGTTATTTTGCGCAGAATTGGCTCACACGATATTCTAAACCAACCGTAGCCCCAAAACCCTGGGCAATTATTCAATTTTGCCCAAGCAGCTTTCGCGAATTAAAGTTTTCAACCTCCGGGAAGGTTATTCAATTCCGCACAAACAGCTTCCGCAGATACCCCAACAGGGAGTCGTAATAAATTTTATTCGGGTCTTCCTGGGGTTGGTACACGATGTTGGAGTATACGGTAGTGCCCGCCCCTAATTGCAGGCGGTAGGGCGCTTCGGTCATTAAGGAAATGTACCCGGAGAGGTCGTCGGAATCGTCGTTCAAATCCACCACGAAGTGGTATTCCGCGCGGCGCAGCTTGTTGAGAATCTCCGGGCGGGGCAAATTCATGCGGTTCAGGTCCGATTTGCTCAGCTTGTCCACGTCGAACAACTCCACCCGCCAGTCCGGGTAAGTTTTCCGCAGCGACTGCACGAAGTTGGAGGCGCGGTCTAAAAGCTCCAGGTTGCGCGGCAATATCACCAGCACTTTGGTGATGGAGGCGGCCTGGATGGGGAAATTCATGGCATGGACCAGGCGGCGGGCCACGGCTTTGGCTTTCACGCGCATCAAGTATTCCGTAAAGCGTTCTCGCAGGCTATTCATTTTTGCTCTTTTGATTTATTCGTTTTCCCGGTTTCATACTTTTTGAATCCCGCCCACAGCTTTTGCAGCCGTTCCCGGATATTTTTTTCTTCCCCGGTTTCCGCGGGCCGGTAATAAATGCGCCCCTTCAGGGATTCCGGCAAATAATTTTCCCGCACGAAATGGCCTTCATAATCGTGGGCGTATTGATAATCCTTCCCGTAATCCAGCCGCTTCATCAGCCCCGTGGGAGCGTTGCGCAGGTGTAAAGGCACCTGCACGCCCGGGCCGGTTTTAACGTCTTCCAGCGCTTCCATGATGGCTTTGTAGGCGGCGTTGCTCTTGGGGGCCGCGGCCAGGTACGCCGCCGCCTGGCTGAGGATGATCTGGCACTCCGGCATGCCCACGTAGGTGACCGCGCTAAACGCGCTGGTTGCCACGGTCAGCGCCTGCGGATCGGCGTTGCCGACGTCCTCCGCGGCCAGGATAAGCATCCGCCGGGCGATGAATTTGGGATCCTCGCCCGCTTCCAGCATCCGCGCCATCCAGTAAATCGCCGCGTCCGGATCGCTGCCCCGCAGGCTTTTGATGAATGCGGAGATCAAATCATAGTGGTAATCCCCGGCGCGGTCGTAATAGAGCACCTTTTGCAGGGCCGCTTTTTCAAAAATCGCTTTGCTCAATTCCAGGGGAGGCGGGGAATCGGCCAGCAAATCCACCGCCTTTTCCAGGGCGTTCAAGGCCCGGCGGGCGTCGCCGTCTGCCAGAATGTAAAGCGCCTCCCACTCTTGAATTTTGACCTGCTTCTCAATCAACAGCGAATCATTTTTAAGCGCCTGCTCTACGATGCGCTGAATCTCCCGGTTGCCTAACGGCTGCATTTTATACACCTGGCAGCGCGAGAGCAGGGGGGAGATCACTTCAAAGGAAGGATTTTCCGTGGTCGCGCCGATTAAAATGATGGTGCCGTCTTCCGCGGCGTGCAGCAGGGCGTCCTGCTGCGCTTTATTGAAGCGGTGGATTTCGTCGATGAACAGAATGGTGGATTTGTGCAGGTATTTGCGGTTGTATTCCGCTTTTTCGATGGTTTTGCGCACCTCCGCCACCCCGGAGGTGACTGCGCTGAGGGAAACGAATTCCGCCTGCACCTCCGCGGAAATCACCCTCGCCAGGGTGGTTTTCCCCACTCCCGGCGGCCCCCACAGGATCAGCGATTTCAAACGGTTGCGCTTGATAGATTCGTACAAAGCGGTTCCCGGGCCGACGATTTCTTCATGGCCGATGAATTCCGTCAGGATTTTAGGGCGGCAGCGCTCCGCCAGAGGAATCGCGCCGGCAGGGTGTTCCCCTTTCGATGGCTGTTGCGAAAACAAATCCATAGCGAGGCAATTTAATACCGGATCGCGGAAAAGGAAATAGGGAAGTGAAGCGCGGTGTATTTCGTATTGCGTATTTCGTATTCCGTATTTCGTATTCCGTTTTGTTACGCATCACGAGTTACGCAATACGCAATACGCAATCAACTAATTGGAGATCACGATTCGCTTGAGCAGGATGAAAGTGTTGTTGTCGTCGGTGACGGTGATTTCCAGGGAATTAGGGCCGGGTTTCACGTAGCTGCTGATATCCCATTCCACCTCTTCCATGCCGTTCACTTCATCGAAAAACTTCGGTTTGAAGTAATAGCTGAGGATATTCCCGTTCAATTTTACCTTGATGTCCACTTTGCTGCTGATGGAAAGCGGGTAGCGGTCGCGGGAAGCCGCGGCGTAGAATTTGAGGGTGAATTTTTGGGCATAGGCCGATTCCCGGGGCAGGTTGAAGGATACTTTCAGGGCGTCGTTTCCCTTGGGGTTGCGGAAGGGGAAGGCAAAGCCGAATTTCCAGTAATAACTTTTCAACGCTTCCAGGTACACGATCTCCGGCCCGACTTCATCGCTGGAGGTAAACCCGCGATTGCTAAGGGTGTAACCGGCCTTGATCTCGCATTTGTCGCTGCGCACGTTGCCGTTATCGCTGATTTCCGCGACCACCTGCACCTGGGGAAAATAATCCACCTGGATATTCAGGGGGAGATTGGGCTGAACGGCGATAGTTTTTTTCTGAGGGGTTTTGTAGCCGGAAACGTTCCCGAAGGTCAGTTCGTGTTCCCCGGTCTCCAGCATCCCTTCGAATGCGCCGTTGCCGCGCAGCTTCCCGTCGATCAGGATATCGCCTTTGGCGGGATTGGTGCGAATGGTTACCTTCTCGAAACGTTTGACCAGCTCGAAGGCAATTTCCGCCCGGGGCTGGCTGGATGTGAGGGTTAGAACGTGTTCCGGCGGAATGGTTTGATACCCTTCCCGCTGCACCTTGATGGCGTAGCGCCCCAGGGGAATCCCGCTAAACACGTAGTCGGTTTCCTTGCCGGTATCCTGGTCATTGAGGAAGATGCGCCCCCCGCTGGTGTTGGCGCTAATTTCCAGCGCCCCGGTTTGAGCGCCAGGGCGGGTTTCCGCCCGGAAGGTTCTTCGGGATGAAAGCGGGATTTGCTGGAAAGCGATGACTGCGGTATCGCCGGGGGAGATGGAGACATATTTCTGTGCCGGGATGGCCTCGAAGCCGGTTTTCTCTACCATCACGTTATAGTCGCCTTGCGCCAGGGGCAGCAGCGATTTTTCGGAGAGCGCGCCATAGGGTTCATCATTAATGAAGATTCGCGAATCGCCATAATCCGCCAGGATCTTCAAATACCCCTGGTTGAGCGAGCCTATCGGCTCGAACTGGAAATAAACCGTGATCGTAGAATCCGCGGCAATTTCCAGGTCATAAAATTCCGGTTTGGCAAGATAGCCGTTCTTTTTGAGGGAGACGCGGTGGGCGCCGGCCGGCACCCCGGGAATGATGCGCATAAAGTCGGCGTATCCCTTTTTGTCATCATTCAAAAAAACGCTGGCGCCCGGGATATTGGATTCGATGATAATGCTGCCGGTTTGCACCTCCCCGGCGGAGAAAAGATAGTAGAGCAGCGCCGCCGTTAGAATGGCTCCGGCCAATGTTCCCAGCAAAAGGGGTTTATTCCAGCCCATCGACTGGTAGATTTCCAGGGTGATCGGGATCGCTTCGATCTCTTCCCGGCTCAATTCGTGTATCCAGCGGGCCGGGATCATGCGGGCGGTTTCCGGGCGAATCTCCCCTAAGTAGGTTTTTTCCAGGTAGGCGCGGAATTGCAGCCGCAATTCTCTTTCGGAAGGCGAGATCGTCTTCCAATCCGGGTAGCGGCGGGATTGCAGCTTTTTTTTCAATTGTTGAAGGGGCGTATCCCGGAAGTGAAAGAACTCATGCTGTTCCGCCGCTTCGCCGGGGATCATCCAGCGGATTTCTCCCAAATGGTTCAGGTAAGGAGAATAGGTTTGCCCGCTCTGGGCAAAAAAACGTTCAAATTCCTGGGATTTTATCCGCTGGATGGTCTTGTACTGAAAGTGAGCCGGTTTTTTCATCATTTGTAATACTCGTACGATCTCCGTAATTTACATCGGTTAAATGCGCCAAAAGTTTAGCCGGTTCCGTGGCAGAGGGTATGGCGCCGGGCGGATTTCCCACCGGCCCGGTTTCACATTGCCGATTTCGAGGGCAGAATATAATGAGTCCCGCCGGAGATTGCAAAGCAATCGGATAATGGCCGGGCAATCGGCCCGATCATCGCCATTCGATACAAAGATTTACACATTTGCAGCCTTCCGGGAAATGAAAAATCTTTCTTTTTGAAAATTTCGAAAACCACTCAGCACTCGTTTTTATCAGTTCACTATGGATTTTTATAGAGCGATTTGTTAAGCTTGTCTCAACCGCACGAGGTAAGCGGGGAAAGATATTATCCAAACCAATCATTGGAGGTATGCCATGAAGAAGCTCTCACCATTTCTCCTTTCAGGCGTTTTTTTTCTGTTGATCTTGAGCTGCGGCGCTGAGAAGAAAGCCGAAGTTGTTGAGGACATTGTGCAGGCAGCTCCCGAAAAAGCAAAGCTGATCTTTGAAAATGACTATGTAAAAGCCGCGCTTTTCGATTTGAAACCGGGAGATAAGCTGCCCCTGCACGCCGGCGGCCCCCGCATCATCTATTCCCTGTCGGATTACAAGCTAAAATGGAGCGAGGGTGGCCAGGAGAGTGAAAAGGAATGGAAAAAATCGGAGGCGCACTGGCATGGGGCCGATAATCACGCGGTTGAAAATACCGGTGAAACCGATGCGGTGTATCTCGTTGTCGCCCGGAAAAATGCCGCTCTACCCGCTGCAGAGGGATACGACTTATCAAAAGACGCCAGCCAACTCGATAGCGACCACGCCGGCGCTCTCTTCGAGAATGACCATGTTCGCCTGCTCGAAGTTCAGTTGCAAATGGCTGAAAAACAGCCCCTGCATCACGGACTTCCCCGTTTGGTTTACGCCTTGACTTCCTATAATATCAAGTACTCCTCTGACCGGGCGGAAGAAAAAGAAACGGCGATAGAAGCCGGCGCCGCCCACTGGCACAACGCCGATGAACATAGTGTGGAGAATATTGGCGAAACATTGGCGCATTATCTTGTTTTTGAATTCAAAAAATGATCGGTAGCGAAGGCTATAGCGTTCTAAGCAGAGCAGAATTGCGTGAACGCCTGCCTGTTTTGAAAGTGGGGAATACTGAATTCGCCCGGGGGAAAACACGCTGAAGTGTGGTAATCTGAGATTGCCACGCTTCAGCGTGCATGTTACCATACACCCATCGCAAAAGCGCAATTTATGGCCGCGCGAAGTATATATGAAAATCGATCGAATCCTCATTGCGATTCTTCTCGCTGTTCTGCATGTACATTCTCTTCCCGCGGCAGCCCAATCGCCCTACGAGACGAAGACGCCGCAGGAAATCGGGCTTTCCGCTGCCGGGGCCGGGCTGGCGGCAAGCGGGCTTTACCTGAATCATCATATTGCGCCTTTAACGGAAGAACAGGTAAATTCCCTCTCAAAAGAAGATCTGCATCCCCTTGACCGCTGGGTAACCCACCACTGGTCGCCCCGGGCGGGCAAGCTGAGCGATATTCTGCGCAATATCTGCCTGGCGTCTCCTCTTTCATTGCTCGCCGCGGGCCGGGTTCGCGATGATGCCGGAATAGTGGGGTTGATGTACGTGGAAACGCTTCTGCTTAGTTCTGCCGGAACGCTGTTAAGCAAGGGGATATTCCGACGAACCCGGCCCTTTGTTTACAATCCCAATGTTCCCATGCGCCTGAAAACGGAAAATAAAGAAACCCGGCGGTCTTTTTACTCCGGGCATACCGCTACCGCCTTTGCTTCCAGTTTTTTTCTGGCAAAAGTTTATGGAGATTTTTATCCCGATTCCGATTGGAAACCGGTAATATGGGGTGGGGCGGTTGTAATCTCCTCTACCGTCGCTTTACTGCGAATGCTGTGTGGAAAACATTTCCTGACCGATGTCTTGGCAGGAGGCGCAATCGGGGGATTAATCGGTTACGGGGTGCCGGCAATCCATCAAAAAACCGCCGGCAAATCGCCCTCTTCCGGGGAGTTTATGATCTCAATGGCTATCCGTTTCTAATCTGCACATTATCCGGCATCCAACTTTGTGCATCGAGCATCCCCCGAGGGGGCAAGCAGCCCCGGTACTGTTTTCTTTTACCGTTTTATCACCGGCAACTTTTTTGTAAACTGCTGCTGCACCGTTAAGGAGGTAAAAATTCGATGAGGTGGTTTGCCAGAAAGCCCTGCCGGATCGTTTACCGCAGCGAATATATGACCTCTATCCACGCCCAGGATAACCACCAGAGCTTTGACGTGATGAAATTCAAAAAAATTCGCGACCGGTTGGTGAAAGAGCGGCTGGTACGGCGGAGACACCTCCTCTCCCCGGAATTTCTCAGCGAGGAGGATATGCTCCTGGTGCACCGGAAACCCTATCTCGAATCTTTGAAAAACCCCATGCTGGTCGGCCAGGCGCTGGCGCTGGACTATGTCAATCCCTGGGATAATTACATTATGGAGTATTTCCGTTACGTGGCCGGGGGCACGGCGCTGGCGGTGGAACATGCCCTGGAACATCGCACCACGGTGTTCAACCTGGGGGGCGGCTATCACCACGCCCATCCGGATCGCGCCGAAGGTTTCTGCCTGATCAACGACGTGGCCATCGCCATCGAGAAAGCGCGTAAACAAGGCCAGGTGGAAAAAATACTGGTCATCGACCTGGATTATCACCAGGGAAACGGCACCATGTTGATATACCGCGACGATCCCGGCGTTTTCACCTTTTCCATTCATGCCAGCAACTGGGCAACCCTGGAAAGCCCTACCAATGTTGACCTCGAACTGCCCTCCCACGTTCAAGACGCGGTTTACCTCGCTACCCTGAAGGAGAACCTTCCCCCGGTGTTTGAGCGTTTCGACCCCGGGCTGGTGATTTACCTCGCCGGGGGCGATCCTTTCATCCTCGACAGCCTGGGCGACTTCGACGTCACCGAAGCGGGAATGCTGGAGCGAGATATGTTTGTCTATCAGCAGGCCCGCCAACGGGAACTCCCCCTGGCAGTACTGGCGGCCGGGGGGTACGGGCCGGAGAGCTGGCGGGTTTATTATAATTTTATAAAAGCGGTGTTGCGGGGAAGGTGTAAATAGTGCAAAATGTAAAGTGAAAAGTGAAAAAGCTTGCCCTGAGCTTGTCGAAGGGTGAAAAGTGAAAAAGCTTGCCCTGAGCTTGTCGAAGGGTGAAAAGTGCAAAAGCTTGCCCTGAGCTTGTCGAAGGGTGAAAAATGGAAAGTGTAAAGTGAAAAGCTTGTCCCCGCGAATGCGGAGATGGGCAATGCAAAAAGCGGAGGAATAGGGGAGGCGTTTTACAGCAATTAAGCATGAGGGAATGGAAATGGCCAAACGATTCGGCGGCTTGAAAAAGATATCCAAACGATTGTCGGATTATAAATTCCGGCGCCTGGAGGAAGTCGATCTCTCTTTCAGTGAGGAGGAGCTCTTCGACCGGCGCATGGAAAAGACGCCTTCCCTGCTGTTCCTGGGGTACTATTCCCGGGAAGGGATCGAGTTGGCGTTGCATAAGTATGGAGTGTATGAAAAATTTCAGGAATTGGGATTCGGGAATTTACAGCTTGTTATGGATACCCGGGATCCTTACCGCCAGCGGCTGGCGATTTATTCGGTGATCGAACGGCTGAAAGCCCGCTTATTGTTATCCGAAATTGTCGTGCGGCGTAAATTCGTCAAATTTGCCCCGCCGTTTCCCTCCCCGGCCGCCGGGCAATCATTTGAGATGCTTTTTATTGAATGGTTGTGTATGCAGGATCCTCGTAAAACGTTCACCCCGGAACGCCCGCGCCTGCCGGGGCAGGAATATCCCGGCCTGGGCGGCGGAAAGATCGCTTTACACCTTGTCTCTATGGCCTGCTGGCGGCTGCGCCTGGCGGGGGTGTTAAGCGTGCCGGAATATTTCCATAACGCCCAAATGTATTCCCGCGCCTTTATGTTCATCGACCCGGATAGCGAAGGAAAACGGCGCGCCATCCGGCGGGATTTGATGAACGGGCTGAACCTCGCCAATGTTTCCTGGGCAATTGAACGCGGGTGCGTGTGTGAAAACGGAAAGCCTTTCAAGTGGTTCATCGACGAGCAAATGATTCCGCTTCAGCGCGATTTAAAAGCATATTTCACCTCCTCCGCTTACCTTTCCCGGGTGCGGGATGCCGAAGCGCAATACCAATATACCCTGGATGAAAAACGCTGGGAAAAGCAAAAGAACCAGATTCCTGCCGACTGATGGTGCATGGCGCATAGAGCATAGAGCAAAGGACCCATCATTCCACTCTCTACTCTATTTCTACTTTAAGACTTTACCACGAAGTGGTTACAGAACACAACCCAGGGTTCGCCGTAGGCGAACCCTGGGAAAACGAAAAACGCACATTATTGGAAACCCCGTCACGAAGTGATCCCTTTGGGAAAGGGGTTTTACAGACCCCTTTGTAAAACCCCTTCAGAGTTTAGGGAACTTGTGTTGATCATTACCCAGGGTTCCCCGACAGGCGGGGAACCCTGGGCTATGGAGTTTAACGCCGTTGGCGTTATTAGAATGTAAATACTCTGTCTTATTTTAAAGTCTTAAAGTAGAACTATGCTCTATACGCCATGCTCCAGGTATTGCCAAAAACCGGGGCGCTATTTCACAAAGCGGTTGCTTTTATTTTTGTTGCCCTTTATATTCTTCGTCCCAATTTTGAAGGAGTGTGTACCCGATGAAGATCAAGGCGAGCCAAATTCGCAAAGGAAACATTTTGAGCTATAAAAACGACCTCTGCCGGGTCACCGAAGCGACCCACGTCACCCCTGGCAAGGGACCGGCCATGATGCAGGTTAAAATGAAGCGCCTCTCTGATGGAACGAAGGCAGAGCACCGTTTCCGGCCCGGGGACTCCGTGGAAAAAATCTCTTTGATCGTCCGGGAATACCAGTATTTATACCAGGACAGCGATCTTTTTTACTTTATGGATTTGGAAACCTACGAGCAAATTCACCTGAACCGGGATATGCTGGACGAGGGAGTTTATTACCTGCTCCCGGAGACGGTCGTTCAAATTCAATTTAATGAAGGCGATCCGGTAGGGGTAGAATTGCCCGCCTCGGTTGAATTGCGGGTGGTAGCGACGGAGCCTGCTCTCAAAGGCGCCACGGTGACCAGCTCTTATAAGCCCGCCACCCTGGAGACCGGCCTGGTGACCCAGGTTCCCCCCTTTATCGAAGAGGGAGAGTTAGTGCGCATCGATACCCGCGACGGGAAATACCTGGACCGGGCGAAGTAAGCCCCGGCGTTCCGGCCAGGAACTTCAAATTTGGAAGGATTGTATATACTTTTGAAACGTTTTTTGAGTTGGATTGTCAAGAAAATCTCGCAGAGATTTCCGTAAATCCCAATCTATAAACCAGGAGGTGATTGTGAAGCGAGCTATCTTCATTTTGCTGTTAGGCCTCGGATTTGCTTTAACCGGGGTGGTCTTCGGGCAAAACGAGAACGGCACTGCCAATAATGAGGCAAAGTTGGAGTTTAACGCCGCCAATAAAGCGTTCAAAGAGGGGAAGGTTGATGTAGCAATCGAAAAGTATAAAGCAGCCATCCAAATAGACCCGAACTTTGCCCTGGCGTATTACTGGATGGGAAATGCCTACCGGAAAAATGAAGATTACGTCAGCGCCGCAAAAGCCTATGAAGGCGCGATTCAAAAAAACGGTAAGATGGCGGAAGCTTATACCGGTTTAGGCTATGCCCAGGCAAAACAACAAAAGCATAACGATGCTTTGAATAGTTACAAAGCCGCGTTGAGCATAGACCCCCAGGACGCCAAAGCGCACTGGGGAATGGGGGAAGTGTACCGCGACCAGAAGAACTTTACCCAGGCCGTTGAAAGCTACAAAAAGGCCGTGGAGGCGGATCCCGCCTACGCCAATGCCTGGAAAGACATGGGCGGCAGTTTTATGGAATTAGGCCAATATGAAAATGCCGCGGAAGCCTTTCTTAACGCCCTGCAAAATATCCGCGTCAAAACCCAGGCCGGCGACGTATATTACCGCCTCGGAAACGCCTATTATGAATTGAAGAAATATGACGAGGCCGAGCAGGCTTACAATGATTGCCTTACCAATGCCCGGCAAAGTTTGCTGAAGGCGGGGGCAAATTTCGGTTTGGGAGAAATCTACAAAAAGCGCGGAAATACCCAGCGGGCAATGCAATACTACCAGGAAGCCAGTAAGGACCGTAACTGGAAAAAAGCCGCCGAGCACGAAATCGAACTTTTGCGAAATCCCGATAAATACGCGTATTGAAAGTGCAAAATGCAAAGTGAAAAGTGCAAAGTGAAAAGTGCAAAGTGAAAAAGCTTGCCCTGGGCTTAGTTTACCCTGAGCGAGTCGAAGGGTCGAAGGGTGAAAAATGTAATGGGGAAGATCGAAACAAATTTTTAAACCCCAAATAAAAAGGAGATACCCGGTTTGATTAACGTAAAGGTCCGTGATAACGAATCGTTTGAAAAAGCGCTGAAACGCTTTACCAAAGCCTGTGAAAAGTCCGGTTTGATGGCCGAAATCAAAAAACATCAGCATTACGAAAAACCCAGCGAGCGCCGCAAGCGCAAAGAGAATTCCGCACGCCGGAAAATGCGCAAAATCATGCTGGAAAATCAATAAGCCGGCCATGCCGGAGGGGATTATTCCTGTTGGCCGGCATGAAGGTCGATTAAGAATTTGAGCATTCTGAAATCATTTCTCGAGGATGTCGCCATTTCTCACATCCCCTGTTTTCGGAGCTTTTAATTTACATTATCGCTGCTTTTTTCCATGAACCCCGGGAAGGGGGTGATGGGAAGAACCATTTTATTGGCGCTCACCGACTTGATCGGGTGCAGGGGGAGGAAAGATTTTACAATTCAACCACGCAAGAGGAGCGGGATATGGGCCTTGAGCAGAAGTTGATGGAAGACATGAAGTCTGCCATGAAGGCTAAGGATCAGTTGCGGCTGGAAACTATCCGGGGGGTTCGGGCGCAGCTTAAAAATGCCGAGTTGAGCAAAAGCGGATCACTCACAGAAGAAGAAGTGATCGAAGTGCTGATAAGCGCCGCCAAAAAGCGCAAAGAAGCCATCGAACAATACCGTCTGGCGGGCCGGGAAGACCGCGCCGAAACGGAAGCGCAGGAATTGAAAATTATTGAAGCCTACCTGCCGCAGCAAATGACGCCCGATGACATTGCCCGGGTAGTCGAGGAAACCATTCGGGAAGTGAACGCTGCCTCTCCCAAAGATATGGGTAAAGTAATGGGCGCGGTCATGCCGAAGGTAAAAGGCAAGGCGGACGGAAAAGTGGTGCAACAAATCGTACGGGAAAAATTGGCCGCGCTCTAATCCATAACATTTCATCGAGTTAATATGGCATTTGATATCATCGTCGGGCTGATCCTGGCGGCTTATCTCATCCAGGGTCTGCGAAAAGGGTTTTTCAACGAAGTGCTGGGGCTGGTGGGCGTTATCGGCGGCATTATAGCGGGAATTATTGGCGCCGGGGCCCTGGCGCGCCGTCTCTCCGAAGTGCTGCCAGATTTTTTCGGTAAGGAGATTGTCGCGCTGATACTGTGTTTTGCCGCGCTGTTTCTCGTGGTTTACCTGCTCGCCCGGAAAATAGGCGGTTTCTTTACCAATCTCAGCGAAAAGCTATATCTAAAGGGATTCGACCGCGTGTTAGGAGGGGTAGTCGGCGCCCTGAAAGGCGGTTTTATTTTAAGCCTGATCCTGATGTTCATTTCCTTTACCTCTTTACAAAAGCCCCTGAAGCCCTATCAAAAAGAAAGTTTTTTTCACAAACCGCTGTATAACCTGGTCCCCCAACTCTATAAAAAATTAGGCTCTCCCGAGGAACTTCCCGAAGCGGTAAAGGAAATCCTTAACCAAAGCCGGGACCAGTTTCTGGATGACGCCACCAAAGAATTGAAAAAAGATATTAAAGATGCCATCGATTAGTCCTTCCCCAAAGGAAGAGCCGCGCCCCGGCGAAGCCCCGGTCGCGCCGGAATCACCCCGCCATACCGATGAAAATTCTCTCCAACAATTAGAATTTCCTAAAATTGTCGAAAAATTAGCCTCGCTGCTCTCCACCCCCTTCGGGGCCGAGGAGTTGGCCCGCATGGAATTTTCTGCCGATCCGCAGGCCGTGCAGGAGGCGCTGCAGGAAGTGGTGGAAATGGCCGGCCTGTTAGACGGCGGGTATCCCGTTCCCCTGGGGGGATTGAACGATATTCGCCCCTATCTGGAACGCATCAAACCGGAAAACGCCTTCCTGGAAGTAGAAGCGCTGCTGGAGATCAAGAGCAATCTTCAAGCAATGGGGGAACTGGCGCACTTTTTCCGGGAACACAAGGACGAAACCCCGCACTTGAGCGGATACGCCCGGGGAATTCATCATCACCGCAATATTATCCAGGAGATCGACGCCACCGTCGATCCCGGGCAACCGGAGGGTATTTACGACCGCGCCACCCCGGAATTGCGGGAAATCCGCGTCAAAATCCGCACCCTGGAAGCGGAGCAGGCGAAAGTGCTGCGGCAGATTCAAAAACGCTATGCCGAGTATTCCCAGGACGAGATCGTTACCCTGCGCGACGGGCGCATGGTGCTGGGCATTCTGCCGAACTTCGTGCAAAAGGTGAGCGGGATCGTGCACGGCACCTCCGGCTCCGGGGCTACGGTATTCGTGGAACCGATGGAAACCCTGCAACTCAGCAACCAGGTGCAAAACCTGAAGATCCGGGAGCGCACCGAGATCATCAAAATTCTGCGCTTTTTGGCCGACCTGGTGCGCCAGGTTCGGGAGGATCTCTATTTTGGCATCCGCAACATCGCTGCGCTGGATTTCATTTACGCCAAAGCGCGGCTGGCCCGGGAGATGAACGCCGCCGCGCCTCGAATTACCGAGCGCGCCCATTTGAAAATCGCCAGCGGCCGCCACCCCCTCCTGGCGTTAAAAATGGGTTCCGAACGGGTAGTGCCGCTTTCCCTGGAGTTAGGAACGGATTTTACCACCCTGCTGATTACCGGCCCCAACGCCGGGGGCAAAACCGTGGCCATGAAAACCATCGGTTTGCTGCTGCTGATGGCCCGCGCTGGCATGTTGATCCCCGCCGATCCGGACAGCGAAATCCCCCTGCTATCGAACGTTCTGGTGGATATCGGCGACCGGCAGTCGCTGGAGCAGGATCTTAGCACCTTTTCCGCCCACATCGTGCGGTTGCGGGATATTTTAGAAAAAGCGGATGAGCGAACCCTCATTTTGTTGGATGAAATCGGCACCGGAACCGATCCCCGGGAAGGTTCCGCCCTGGCGATTGCCATTCTCTCGGAACTGGCCGAAAAGAACATCCTGACTATCGCCACCACCCACCACGGGGAGTTGAAGGCTTTTGCCCACCAGCATCCCCGGGTGGAAAACGGCTCCATGGAGTTCAACCTGGAAACGTTAGAGCCTACCTACCGGCTGCGCATCGGCGTGCCGGGCAGCAGCTACGCGGTGGAAATCGCCCGGCGCTACGGTTTGCCGGAGTCCCTCATCCGGCAGGCCCGGCAGCACATCGGCACGGCTAAAGATAAGTTGGAAGCGTTGATCATCGACCTGGATACGCGCATTCAGGAGTTGGAAAAGAAGAACCGGGAATTGAGCATCAAAATTACCGAAGCGGAGGGAATGCGCTCCCTGTACCGCCGCCAGGCGGAGGAGCTGAAGCGCAGCAAACAATCGCTGAAACAGCAGGCCGCGGAAGAGGCGCAGCGCATTTTGCAGGACGCCAACGCGCTGATCGAGCGCACCGTGAAGGAAATTCGCCAGAGCGGGGCGGATAAATCCGCCATCAAGTCCGCCCGGGAAGCGGTTCAGGCCAAAAAGGAGGAGGTGGAGGCGATTCTGGCGGCTCCCGAAACAGCGCCGGAAGCGGACTCGCCGCAGCTAATTAAAGGCGATATCGTCTGGATCGAATCCCTGGGCGAGGAGGGCGAACTCCTGGAAGACGCGCAGGATAAAACCAAAGTGCGGGTGCAGGTCGGGAACGTGAAGTTGAACGTGGACGTCGCCGGCCTGCGCAAATTAAGCAAGCAGCCTTCCGAGAGTAAGGTGATTCGCACAATCACCGGGCAACAGGTGGATACCCTGCGGGAAGGCATCAAGCCGGAGTTGGATTTGCGGGGGATGGATTCCCAGGAAGCCGTGGAAACCACGGACCGCTACTTAGACCAGGCGCTGGAAGAGGGGTGGGAAGAGGTGCGCATCGTACACGGCAAGGGCACCGGGGTGCTGCGCCAGCGCATCAATGAATTTTTATCCCGCGATAAGCGGGTGGAGGGAAAACGCTTAGGCAAATGGGGCGAGGGAGATACCGGGGTTACCGTGGTGCGCTTGCGGAAAGATAGCCATTAATCTTGCCGGGGAATAAGGATTCTATACTGATTAAGAATCAGAATTTCACGCTTTATGTCATTCCCGCGAAAGCGCATAGGCGTAAACCGTAAACCTTAGCCGTAACATGCCACCCCTTCGGGGTTTCTTGGCTAAAACAGGCCAGGGTTTTCTATAAACAAGTCACTGCTCCGCAGTTTTTTTGAGCCACTGCCAGCCCGTAACCCCGAAGGGG
>WYBG01000592.1 GCA_011526015.1 Deltaproteobacteria bacterium
CTGTGCTCTCTGTGGCCTTTGCATGGTGAGTTTATCGAACCATGTGGCAAAATGCGTAACATCAGTGAATTAGTAAAATTCGTGGTTATTTAAACTTCTTTAAAAGCCTCTTTGATCATTTCTTCCAGGGAAATTTCATCCCCCAGCCGGCGCACCACTTTATCAACGGCGGCTTGCGCTTCCTGCTGTTTGTACCCCAGGGAAGTGAGGGCCAGGATCGCCTCGTTGACTTTAGAACGCTGCTCCTGCGACACCACGGATATCGCGGCCAGTTGTTCGAAATCCTTTTGCTTCTGGATTTTTTCTTTCAACTCCAGGATCAATCGCTGGGCGGTTTTTCGCCCCACCCCGGGAATGCGGGTCAACATTCCCACGTCTTCCCGGGCGATGGCCGCGCGTAATTCTGCGGGGCTGCTGCCGGAGAGCACTGCGATGGCGATCCGCGGGCCGATCCCGGAAATAGAAATCAGCATTTGAAACATTACCCTCTCGGCAGCTTCATAAAATCCAAAAAGCTGCAAAGCATCCTCCCGCACGTGAAGATAGGTGTACATGGGAACGAACGCGTTTTCCGGGTACTTTTCAAGCTGCTGAAAGGTATTCAGGGAGATGTGCAGCCCGTATCCCACTCCCTGGCAATCTACCACGCAATAGGTAGGCGTTTTTTCGATGAGCTTTCCTAAAATACGGTCGATCATCCGTTGCGATTCAAGGGTTAGGGGATGAAGGCATAGGGTATAGGGTATAAGGCGTCTGTTCCCTTATACCTTATACCCTATACCTTATAACTTAGTGCCGCGAAGTTTTCAGGCCGCGAAACTTCAGGCGGTGAAAGTGGCACAGGGCAACCGCCAGCGCGTCCGCGGCGTCCTGCGGGCGGGGCAGTTCCGGGAGTCCCAGCAGGTTTTTAACCATGGCCTGCACCTGTTGTTTGGAAGCCGCGCCGGAGCCGGCGGTGGACATTTTGACCTCGCGCGCGGCGTATTCAAAGATCTCAACGTTCGACTGCTGCACCGCTAACATCGCTACCCCCCGGGCGTGTCCCATTACGATGGCCGTGTTCACATTTTCATGGAAAAAAACTTCCTCGATGGCGCAGTGCGCCGGGCGGTGCTGATTCACCACCGCGCGAATCTCCCGGTAAATCTTCTCTAACTTTTCGGCCATCCCGGCCTCTTTTGCGCGATTGTAAATTCCCCCGTAAGCGCGGCAGCGGGCTTTATGGTCCATCACTTCGATAATGCCATAACCGGTAACGCTCAAGCCGGGGTCGATTCCTAAAATGATCATCGTTTCGAGATTGGAAGTGGCAGGGTGTTTTAGTGTTTTGGTGTTTTGGTTCCCGGTTCTTTACAATAATACTAAAACACTATAACACTTGAACACTATAGCACCGTTTTTAAGCACTTCCAATGCGCTCCATGACGGTTTGGTCGATGTCGAAATTGGCGTAAACGTCTTCCACGTCGTCGTTTTCTTCCAGGGCTTCCATCAATTTCAACATCTGCTCCGCCTGCCTGCCTTCCAGCCGGACGGTATTCTGGGGGAGATAGGTCGATTCGGCAGACTCAACCCGGATGCCTTTTTCCTCTAAGGTGCTTTGCACCGCATCCAGCAATTCAAAGGGAGTATAAATTTCGTAAAACGCCTCTTCCACTTTAAAATCATCGGCTCCGGCGTCAATTGCCAGGAGCATGAGGTCTTCTTCTGAATAATTTTCACGCGGCGCCCGGATCAAACCCTTGCGTTGGAACATCCAGCTCACGCAGCCGCTTTCCCCCAGGTTACCCCCGTGCCGGGACAGGATATGGCGAATTTCTCCCACGCTGCGGTTTTTATTGTCGGTAGTGCAAAGTACATACAGGGCAACGCCGCCGGGGCCGTATCCTTCGTAGGCGACCTCTTCGATTACCATCCCGGGAAGTTCGCCGGTGCCTTTCTTAATGGCATTTTCCATATTTTTCAAGGGCATGTTGGCGGCCCTGGCGGCCAGCATGGCCTTGCGCAGGCGCGGGTTCGCGTTGGGGTCCCCGCCGCCCAGCCGCGCTGCAATGGTAATTTCCTTGATCAGCTTGGTAAAAACTTTGCCTTTTTTGGCGTCCTGCCGTTCCTTGCGGAATTTAATATTCGCCCATTGGGAATGTCCTGCCATAATTCCTCCGTTAAAACATCACGCATTCAATTTCAAAAGAAGTATGGATTGAACAAGAGGAGTGCGCTCGAGAACTCAATGATCGTCGCCGCCGGTATCAGATGGGGAAGGCAGAGCAGGGTTGGAATTAACCTTTGTCTTCACAATCCAGGAGGTAGAGTATCCTCTTTGCCGGGACAGCTCCCGAAGCTGCTCGGCTGCGTCCCGGGTAGCGCAATCGCCGATCCGCACCTTATACATCGGCGAATCGAATTCGATATAGACAGCAACGCCATCCCCGGCAAACCGGTATTCCGCTTCTTTTGCTTCCAGGGTAGCCTTTTCGATTTCCTGGGTGGCAAAAAGCTGCACCCGGAATCCTTCGATTGTCCGGTTTTCCGGCGTCGCCGGAGAGGTTGCCCCGCTTTCTTCCGGCAGGGGAAGCTTTTCCTCGGTTTGAGGCTGGCTTTTCGTCGCCGGGAATTCGATATCTTCATCCTGGAGCATTACCGGGTCGAAAGATTCGTCGGTGCGGGAAACTTCCGGCTCCATGCCGCGATCCGGAACCCCGGCGCTCTTGGACGCCGAACATCCGGACGCCCAGATCATGAGACCGATCAAAACGACGGCAGTGAAGCCTGCTCGAAATTTGGTTGTACCGCTCATCTTTGAAAACCCTTTTTCAGCAAATTATGTAAAAATTTTGTCAAAAAATAAACTAAAATGGCCGATGATTCAAGAAAAATATTTATGGGGAAATGTGCGGGTCAAAAATGAATGGTTGTGCAGGGAGGGAAAACGTGATGCGGGACTCGTAATGCGTGATGCGTATTGCGTATTGCGTAATAAAAAAACGGAATACGAAATACGCAATACGAAATATCCATTACGCATTACGTTTCACGTTTAAGGATTCCCCCGGATCACTGAAAAGATTAGGCGGCAGGGTTTATGATGCCTGTCACACTAATTAAATCGTAAATGGCTTTTTTTATGAACTTACATAAGGATATCAAAATTAACCAAACAGGAGCACATTAGATGGTATATCCCAAATCCACTCGCTTAATAGGGCTGCCGGCTGCAATCTTCCTGGTGTTGTTTTTTAACGGATGCCTGGAACAGAGGGATGAAGGCCCCCCCGTCACCACGATCAATAACCCTCCTTCCGGCGCAGTTGTGCATGGCCAGGTTCCCATCCTGGTATCTGCCTGGGATGAAAAAAAAGTGGAAACGATCCGGCTCTTTATCGATGGCCAGGAAGCCCTTAGCGCCAACAGCGATAATATGAATTACCTCTGGAATACCGACCCGATTGCGGATAATGAGGATCACCATATCACTGCCTATGCCATCGACGATGACGGCAACATCGGCCCTTCCGCCATCACCACGGTGCGGCTATTTGCCCCGGCAACGGGCGATCCCCTGCCCCCGGCGGTGGCGGTGCAGAATCCCCTTGACAACCAGACCGTCAGCGGCCTGGTGAATATTGCCGTGGGCGTGAACCGGGATGAAAACAACCCCATCGACAGCGTGGCATTTTACATCGACGGAGTGCACAAATTCCGCGATACCCAGTTCCCCTATATCTATACCTGGGATACCCAGAACCTGGTAAACGGATCGCAGCATACCATTTTTGCGATTGCCTACGACCGCATCGGCTTCAATGTATCTTCCAGCGTTATTACGGTAACGATTTCCTCGGCGGTGATCGGGAATATCACCGCTCCCGTGGTGCAAATTGCCAATCCGATTAATCAGCAGACCGTGAGCGGGCTGGTGAGCGTGGTTACCCAGGTCGAAAATATCCAGTACAACCCGGTTGACAGCGTGGTATTCGTCATCGACGGCTTCCGCAAATTCCGCGATACCCAGTTCCCTTACATTTACGAATGGGACGTCAGCAACCTGCCCAACGGATCGCGGCATACCATCTTTTCGGTGGCCTACGACCGCGAGGGCTTCAACGTCTCCAGCGGGGTCATCAACGTGACGGTCTCCTCCAACGTGATTCCCGACGTCACCCCGCCGACGGTCAACATCGTGTTTCCTGCTCCGGGGGCCAACAACATATTTTCCGTCAGTGCCCTGAACTCCATCACCGTGGTGGCGGACGCCCAGGATGACATGGGGGTGGACAGCGTGGCTTTTTATATCGACGGGATTTTCAAAGGATCCGACAGCACCCCGCTTTACCAGTATGTCTGGAATTTCTCAGGCTACGCCACCGGGATCGACCATACCATCTACGTGCGGGCGTTCGATACCTCCGGCAACGTGGGCGCGGCATTTTTAGCGGTGCGGTTGGATCCGTAAGGCGATTCCCCCTACTGCATCAGGGCAGGACGGATAGCGGATTTGCAATCGGGAAGATTTCATCCCGAATTATGAACATGGAGGTTCAGGTCTTTGTCGGGATGAATCCGGAGGTTTCCATACCTGCCGTTTCCCGGAGATTTGCAAACTCTCAAACGGGCGAGCAGGAAGCTATATTTTCCCTTTATGTTTCGAAGTCATGATTTCAGGAGTGTCATCCTGGCAACCGGGATGGCACTCCGGTTTATAACGCAGTACATCTTACCGCTTTCAGCTTTCATTTAATTCAGACGATTGATCAGGCGATCACCGGAGTAGATCATTCGGGCAGGTAAGGCAAACGATTCGGCGTATAACGCGTAGAAAATGAGTTGCTTGCATCAACCGCGACCGGGTTCATGACAAATTGCACGGAATTGACCGATTTATTCAACATCCTGAAGTGTGGCAATCTATAATTATACTTCGCGCGGGATTTAATGAGACTTTTGAGGGGGGGCATTCCTCACTGAAGTGAGGTAATCTTTGATTGCCACGCTTCAGCGTGTGGAAAACGAATGAGTGCAATCAAGTGTACATCCTCTTTAAAAAGTCTCATTTAAGACCGCGTAAAGTATATCTGAATGGGTATGGCGGCAACCGCTTTTATTGGTTTGAATCAGACGCTGATAATCACTATCAAAAAGTACGCAGTATCTTCCTGACCGGAACCAACGTTATCGGCATCTCCGAGTTGTACAATTATGATGTGAACAATGACGGTAGGGACGAACTGGTTTTTTCATTCGAAATCGGTTTGGTAATACTCTCCTGGAACCCTGCTGGTAATTTTGAAGTGCTCTATCTGGATTGGTGGGAAAATTTAAATCAGAATATTCACAGTATCACCGCGTATGATTTATTTAATGGTGGGGTCCTGGATTTATTTATCACTGTAAAAGATATCGCAACCCCCCCAAGAGTCAGGTCATTCTATTATAGAAACAATGTGATCAGTGGAATAAACGATGATTTAAACCGGGGAAACTTAGGTTACAACCTCCTCTATCAGAATTATCCCAACCCGTTTAACAGTACTACATCCATCGGCTTCGGGCTTCAAAAAGCTGATTTGGTCTCCCTCTCAATTTACGATATAACCGGAAAGGAGGTGATGCGTTTGATTGAAAACCAGCGGTTTTCACCCGGACTGCACCAGGTGGTCTGGAATGGTTTGAATCATACCGGAAAGGAGGTGAGCAGCGGAATATATCTTTATGAAATCCGTTCAAAAAATTTTAGGAGAGCTAAAAAAATGTTAATGATTGAATAAGGAAAATCTTCCGACAGGCAGTTTTATCAGCGAACTCCGCTAACCCGGGCTTGCCGGGATGGCGGAGTTCGCTGTTTATGGCCAGGGAGAATTTAAACTATCCCGGAAATATAACCAAAAGGTTTTTTGCGGCTTTGATGCAACACCCGGAAATGATTATCCCCTTGACTTGGAAAAGAATCCGTGATAGAATGCTTCCGGTTTTCTAAAGGCTGCGATCTATACTCGTTTCAGGGTTCGAAAAGTGGAATGCAAAGCTGAAGCTTTGCACTCCTCGCCATAAACATAACCTTACACCGGCTCCGGGGGGCCATGCAAGTTTTCGACTTCGCCATTGCAGTGGAATGGGAATACGATTATGACTACCTGCGCTTGATCGAACGGTTCGCCCATCAACAGGGAATTTCCACCTACGTGATCTGGCCGGAGAACCTCGCTGTAACCCTGGAGCAGCTTCAACGGAAAGAAATCGGCTTTGCTTTTTTTTACGACCGCGCCTCGGACAACTCCCCGAACTTCCTGGCCTTGAATCAATTTCTGCAGCAGCAAAAAACCCCCATGCTGGATACCTGGGCTGCCCTGCAATGGGCGGCGGACAAGGCGCTCATCCACCGGAAATTCATCGAAGTGGGCATCGAGGTTCCTTATACTTATATCATTCCCCCCGCTAAAAAAGTCTCCCGGATTTCCTTCATCGAGCCGGAATTGTACCGCCTGGGAAACCCCTTTGTGGTGAAACCGGCCAACACCCACGGCGGGGGCATCGGGGTGGTGCGGGGGGCGCGCACATTAGAGGACGTGCAGGAAGCGCGATTGACCTTTCCGGATAATAAATACCTGCTGCAAAAGAAGATCATTCCCCGGGAACAGGACGGGCGGCGCTTCTGGTTCCGCGGTTTTTATACCTGCGGAATGGTTCAAATAGCATGGTGGAACGACCTGAACTGCGTTTTCAACACCCTCACCGAGCGGGACCTCGACGCCTACCGGCTCCATGTTCTCTACCGGATCGTGCGCCAGGCCGCCCGGGTGTGCCGCTTGAATTTCTTCTCCACGGAAATCGCCATGGACCCCGCGGGAAAATTCATCGCCATCGATTACGTGAACGAAATGTGCGACATGCGCCTCAAATCCCGCCACTACGACGGCGTTCCGGATCAGGTGGTGGAGAATATCGTGCGGCAAATCGTAGCGCACGCCCGGAGGCGCATCGGCAAGGCGGGGTGAATGCGTGAAGCGTATTGCGTAGTGCGTACTGCGTAAAATGTAACGCGTAATGCGTAACTCGTAAAGCGTAAACAACGGAATACGCACTACTGGTTTAAACACTAAGTTGTTAACCCCTTTTTTCTTTGTCATTCCCGAAGGTTTCTATCGGGAATCTATAAGTTTTGGGCGTATGGATGCCCGATAAAGCTTGTCCCCGCAGGCATTAAGCGGGGAACATTCGGGCATGACAAGGGTGTCGAAAACTTAGTGTTTGTTCCACTACGTACTACACAATACGCTCTTAGCTTTACGCTTTACGCTCCACTCCCGGTTTTTTCCCTCTCCCCAACCCACAAAATTTCCCCCCCGGTAAACCTTTCCGCAACCGCCGTGTCTAAACGCTCGTAGATCGTTTTGGTTTTTTCAAACATGGGGGCGTTTATGAAATTTTTATGGCTGCTTTTATGGTTCTTCGCCTGTTTTTGCTTCCTGTTTTCCCAGGAAAAGCGCCTTGAAAAGCGCATCTACCAGGCCACCCCGGTCAACCCTCACCCGCCGCAAATCGACGGAAAACTGGATGATCCCATCTGGCACAAAACCGCCGTTGCGGGTGATTTCGTTCAATACGAGCCGAACGAAGGCCAGCCTCCGGACCAGAATACCACCTTCCAGATCGCTTACGACCGGCACAATATCTATTTCGCCATCCGCGCCCACGATAGCGAGCCGGAGAAGATCGTCCGCCGGGTGGCCCGCCGCGACCTGGGGGAAGACGCCGACGTGGTGAGCATTTTGATCGACAGTTATTTCGACAAACGCACCGCCTTTGAATTTACCGTGAACGCCGCGGGGGTTAAAATCGACGGCATCTGGGCGGATGACGGCGACAGCAAGGACTACAGTTGGGACCCGGTATGGTACGTGGCCACTTCCCAGGATTCCGCGGGCTGGATTGCGGAAATGCGCATTCCTTTCAACCAGTTGCGGTTTGGCAATAAAGAGGAACAGGTTTGGGGGCTGGAAATCGGGCGCTACCTCTACCGCAAACAGGAGTGGTCGCTGTGGCAGCCGGTGCCCCAGGAATCGGGGGGATTCGTTTCCCAGATCGGGGAATTGCACGGCATCAGCGGCGTTTCCATGCCCCGGCGCATCGAATTGCTGCCCTACTCCCTGGGGCAGGTTGAGTTCTCCCAGGCGGAAGCGGGAAATCCTTTTGCCGACGGGCGGGACGGGAAATTCGCCGGGGGGCTGGACGGTAAAATGGGCGTCACCAGCGATTTAACCCTGGATTTCACGGTCAACCCCGATTTCGGGCAGGTGGAGGCGGACCCTTCGGAAGTGAACCTGACCGCCTTCGAGACCTTTTTCCAGGAAAAACGCCCCTTCTTCATCGAGGGGAAAAATATTTTCAATTATAACCTCGGCTGGGGAGACGGGTCGTTTTCGCAAGAAACACTGTTCTATTCCCGCCGGATCGGGCGCCAGCCGCATCACGACCCGGATCTGAACGACGATGAGCATGCCGATATTCCGCAAAACACTTCCATTATCAGCGCCGCCAAGCTGACCGGGAAGACCCGCAACGGCTTCTCCATTGCGGTTCTGGATGCCATTACCGCGCGGGAATACGCCTCGATCTACCAAAACGGGGAGACCCGCGGGTTGGAAGTGGAGCCGCTGAGCAACTATTTTGTCAGCCGCCTGCAAAAGGATTATGACCGGGGTAATACCTCCCTCGGCGGGATCGTGACCGCCGCCCACCGCGACGTTAACGAAACGCACCTGAATTTTCTCAACAAAGCCGCCTATAGCGGAGGGCTGGATTTCAATCGCCAGTGGGATAATAAAAACTACCTCTTCAATATTCGCACCGCGGCCAGCCGCATCGAAGGCGGCCCGGAAGCGATTTTGGAAGCGCAAACCGCTTCGCAGCGTTATTTTCAGCGCCCGGACGCCGGCCACGTGCGCGTGGATTCTTCCCGCACATCTCTGAACGGCCACGCCGGGTCTTTTGTCGTCGGCAAAGTGGGCGGGGGGCACTGGCGCTACGTGGCGGCGGGCATCTGGCGTTCCCCGGGGTTCGAGGTGAACGACCTGGGCTACCTGCGCAAAGCCGACCGGGCCATGGCTTATACCTGGATCGCTTACCGGGAGTGGAACCCGCGCTGGATTTTCCGGCGTTTCCAGATCAATTTCAACCTCTGGGACGGCTGGAATTTCGCTCCGGAACGGATTTTTACCGGGGGAAATATCAACGGGAACGGGCAGTTCAAAA
>WYBG01000593.1 GCA_011526015.1 Deltaproteobacteria bacterium
ATTTCCGCACTTCCTGGAAAAACTCGGTCTTGAAGGCCAGGTAGTAGGCGCCGGCGGGCAGGCGCAGGCCGTTCTCTTGCAGCGGCTCCCAGGACAGTTGGTAGCTTCCGGCGGAGAGCTTGCCTTCAAAGAGAGTTTTTACACGCTGGCCCAGGTGATTATACAGGGTTAATTCAACCGTCTCGGATGGCCCGGCGGAAGCCGGAATATCAAAGCGCAGGGGAATCGCGGAAGCGTCGGAGTCCGGGAAGATGGGGTACAATTTATACTCTTTGGGAGTTCCGGCTGCCGCCACAGGATAGAGTTTCCCCGCGGAACGCTCTGCGCTCGCCGCACCAGGGCGCGTCTCTTCCGGAACTTCCCGGTCAGGTTGGGAGTTGCGGGCTAACTCCGCACCTGCGGGAACCCGGGCGATCTCTTCTCCCGGAACCGCTTCCTGCGCCGGGGAACGCCCGGCCAGCAGGAAGATCACGATCAATGGCACCATCCAAACTAACTTTCGCATTCTATAACCTCGTTTAATCCGTAAGAGCTAACCCTATTATCGCGTTTCCGTTCCCGCACTTGAAGATTTTTCAAAATAAATCCCGGACGCCAGGCCTGAGCTGTGAGGCTTGCACCGCAATGGATAATCCTGCTTGAATTTCCGACTCCCTGTTTCTACATTGAGAAGGATTCTTTTTCATAGCATCAGGAAAACACGGTTAACACAGGAGCGTTCACCATGAAAGTTGCATATGTATTCAGCACTTCCGGCCACACGGCCAGCTACAAACTCGGGCAGATGATTCTCCCGCAATTGGAAAAAGGCGGCCATGGCGCAGAGGTCGTCGGGATGATGTTCTTTGATGACAATACTTACCTGCTGCGCAAAGGCGATCCCATGGGCGAGCGGCTGGCAAAGCTGGCCAAAGAGAAAGGAATTCTCCTGATGATGTGCGACTCCTGCGCCCTGGAGCGCGGCCTGGCGGAAGGCGCTCCCCACCCCGGCAAGTGCGTAACCAGAGGAACCGTGGAGGGGGTGCAGGTGGGCTGTTTTCCGGACCTTTACGCCGCCCTGGCCTCCAATCCGCCGGATTATATCATTACTCTCTAAGAACGTCTTACAGAGCTTCCCAAATACTTCGGAAAATCATTTATGCAAATAGCCAGGGCAAAAATTACTCGCGGCGGGGCGCTGTTACTGGCGCTGATCTACCTCTTTTCCGCATTGAACGCCATCACCACCGCTTCCTGGCACCGTCTGTATCACTGGTTTTCCGAGACGGCCTATCATCCTCACCATCACTTTTCCGGCGAGCATCCCCAATCACATCATCATGACAGGTTACTGGATATGGCGCTGAGGATGATCGCCAGCCAGAAATCATCCCCGGGCGGAGATGCCAAACCCGCCCCGAAACTGATCACCCTGCAGGAACACCTGGTTTGCCGGGCGCAGCAATCGGCGCTCGAACCGGATCGCCGATCATTTTCCAAAAACAGTTTTCCCCCTCCCCAATCAGTAATAGCAGACCTCCGTACCCCTCCGCCTAAAAGCCCATTATCCTGACGTTTCCGCCGGGCCGGCGCTTAGACGTGCGCCGCGCTCATTTGCTTCGCAAAAAATCGCCCGGTACTGCAAGGCAAGCCGGAAATTCGGCTGTGCAAAGGGTTAACTACATTCAATCCGATTATTGGAGGTCCAATATCTATGTTATCCATCTTTAGAATGCGATCATCTTTGAAATTTATTTGTCTGGCGCTGTTCCTGGTGAGCAGCGCAGCAAACGCGCAAAACAGCGCGGCCATCCGCGGGAAAATAACCGACGCCCAAACCGGCATGGCCCTGGCGGGAGTGGAGGTGTATCTGGAAAACGCCGGCCTGGGCGCCGGCAGCGCCGAGAACGGCGGCTACGAAATTCTGCGAATTCCTCCTGGAAGATATATCCTGGCAGCCGCTTTTTTAGGGTATGAAACCGGAAAGCAGGAGATCGTTCTGGAGGCCGGGGAGCGCCGGGAGGTTCATTTCAGCCTCTCCCCCAAACCCATCGACCTGGGAGAAATCCTGGTCAAAGGAGACCGCGCTTATTCCGCGGCTTCCTCGGAATCCATCCGGGAATTCGACCTCAAGACCCGGCCCACCCGCTCCAGCCAGGATTTGCTCCAAATGGTTCCCGGCCTGATCATCGCCCAGCACGCCGGGGGCGGAAAAGCGGAGCAGATCTACCTGCGCAACTTCGACGCCGACCACGGCACCGACGTGGCGGTCTCGGTGGACGGGATGCCGGTGAACATGGTCTCGCACGGGCACGGCCAGGGGTACGCGGACCTGCACTTCCTCATCGCCGACGCGGTGGAGGAGATCGAGGTGTACAAAGGCCCGTATTTTGCGAATTATGGGGACCTGGCCACCGCCGGGGCGGTTTCATTTCGCACTAAAGACCACCTGGAGGAGAATTTCCTGCGCCTCGAGGGCGGCGAATTCAACAGCGCCCGGCTGACCGCCCTCTTCCAGATTCCCGGGAAAAGCGAGCACCAAAACGCCTACCTGGCGGGGCAATTTTACCAGACCGACGGGCCGTTCGAAAGTCCCCAGGGATTCAATCGCTACAATCTCTTCGGCAAGTTCCACACCCATTTGAGCGAGAGCGCCAGGCTGAGCTTTGCCGTGGATGCTTTCAGCTCCGCCTGGGACGCTTCCGGGCAAATTCCGCAGCGGGCGGTGGAAAACGGAATCATCAACCGTTTCGGGGCCATCGACGACCTGGAGGGCGGAACCACCGCCCGCCAAAATCTGAATTTGAGCTACACCGTACAGGGGGAGGGGAGCAGTGAATTTTTCATCCAGGCTTTTGCCAGCCGCTACAACTTCAAATTATTCTCTAATTTTACGTTTTTTTTGGAAGACACCGTCAACGGCGATATGATCGAGCAGGTGGATGAGCGCCAGATTTTGGGGTTGAACGGGCGCTACCGTTTCAGGGATAAGATCGGTTCGATCTTTGCCGCTACCACCTTAGGGGGCGGTTACCGCGCCGATTTTATCGACGTCGCTCTCTGGCACAGCCCCAACCGGGTGCGCCTGGAAAACCGGGTCGATTCCCGGGTGCGGCAGAACAACCTCTTCCTGTGGCTGCAAGAAGATTTGCTGTTCAGCTCCCTCTTGCGGATGCAGTTAGGCCTGCGGGGCGATTACTTCACCTTTGACGTGGAAGACCGCCTGGAAACCGTCCCGGGAATCGATGAAAGCGGCCTGCCCCACGCCTCCGGGTATTCCCAGCAGGCCTTGCTCAGCCCCAAAATCAACCTGGTATTTAGCCCGGCCCCCGCGCTGGATATTTACGCCAACGCCGGCAGCGGCTTCCACTCCAACGACGCCCGCAACGTGGTGATCGGGCAGCGAATCGAGGAGTTGGAAAAAGTGGGGCGGCGGCAGGGAATGACGGAGGAACAGATCGACGAAATGCTGCGGAGCATGAATTTCGATCCCGCCCAGAAAGGGGTAGAAACCCTGCCGCGGGCCATGGGGGCGGAACTGGGCTTCCGCGCCCGCCTGGCGGAACGGATCAACCTTGCGGCGGCGGCCTGGTACCTCTACCTGGAGCGGGAATACGTGTACGTGGGCGACGCTGGCACCACGGAGCTGAGCGATCCCACCCGCCGCTACGGGCTGGACCTGGAATTGCGATTCAAGCTGCTTTCCTGGCTGTGGGGCGATGCGGATCTGAATCTTTCCGAAGGAAAAATTGTCGATGCTGCCGCGGGAGAAGATAACATCCCCCTGGCGCCCAACCTCACCTCTACCGGCGGCCTGACCGCTCTCCACCGGGCGGGATTCGAGGGCAGCTTTCGTTACCGGCACATCGGCGAGCGCCCGGCCAACGAAGACAACAGCGTGGTCGCTCTCGGTTCCACGGTGTTCGACCTGGCATTGGGATACCGCTTAGGGCGGATCAAGCTGTTCGGGGTGCTGGAAAACGTGTTCGACGCGGAGTGGAACGAAGCGCAATTCGATACCGAATCGCGCCTGAAGGGCGAGCCGGGGCCGGTTTCGGAGCTGCACTTCACCCCCGGCAACCCGCGCAACGCGCGGTTGGGGATCAGCTACGCTTTTTGAGGTTCGCAGACCTCGAAGGTTTTTAGAAACCTTCGAGGTCTCTATTTAAAGATTCCGGGAGATGGCAGCTTTTCCAGGCATTTCTGCGCTTTTTTCGGTTTTCCCAGCTCTTTCCAGAGCTGCGCCGCTTTGGCGTAATCGCCTAACTTTTCGTAAGTCTGGGCGATTTTGGTTTTGCCTCTCCCGGATTTTTGGTACATCTCCAGCGCTTTTTGGTACCGGCGCGCCTTATAGTAAGCGTCCCCGGATTTGATGAACTCCCCGTTGCTCTCGAAGAGCGCCGCGGAGGTTTCGTCGTCCCCGGCAACGCCATAATAATGGGCGGCGCTGGAAATATCTCCCCTTTCCTGAAACAATTTCGCCAGCGCCAGGAACTCCCGCCTGTCAACCAGAATCCAGCGCGCCTGCTCGAACTGGCCGTTTTCGATGAGCATCCGGATCGCCTCTTCCCAGCGCTCTGAGTGGGCAAAAATCTCGTAATTGTCTTCGGTTAGCTCCAGGCTGCGTACCACCCGGTTGAAGTCCGCATCTTGCTTGAGAAAATAAAAGCGAATGGCCGAGATTTCCGAGATTTCATCCGGGGATTGCTCGGATTCCCGGCGGAAACGATTTTTGAAGTGTTCGAGTGCCGCGGGGCGGAAACGCGCATAACGCGCCAGGGTGGTGAAATAGCTATTGTAATCCCCGCTCTTCTCCAGATATTCCAATCGCTTCCATTCGATTTCTTCGATGTGGCGATACCTATCCAGATGGTTGGCCCATTTTTTCATTTCTTCCCGTTTGGGGTTATCCTGGAAGTAGCGATCCATCATTTCGATAAGCGCGGTGGGAATTTCCGCCTGAAAGTCGAAACCGTGGAAGAAGTAATTATACCGGGGAACCGGCTGGCTTAACACGCATTGCGCTCCTAACTCCTCCAGGTGATTTTGCAGGCAGTAGCGGGCGATCTGTTCCAGCATCTTTGTATCGTGGGTGCTGTTACGCCAATATTTCAGGGCCGCTTCTTTCAGGTTTCCTTCCAGGCAGCAGATTCCGGCTAAAACATTTTTGAAAACGTGCGAAAAACAGAACGCGGCGGCTTCAAAATGCTTTTCCCGGCGTAGGCGGTGCCCCTCTTCTTCGATTTCCGGGTAAGGAAATCTCCAGACAATTCGCCGGGCGCGGGAAAAATTGTTCTGCCGGTCCTCCGCCGACAATAAATAATTGGCGAGGGCGGCGCGGCGGTCTTTTATCTTTTGATACGCGTTCCCGGCGGCGTAATGCTCCCCTGCTAACTCGTAGTGCCGCGCCGCCCGGGCGTATTCCCGCAAGCGGTAAGAGCAGGCGGCGATGTTGGAGTGGTCATTGAGCAGGTAAAATCGCAACAGCGCCGGGAAGTACTGACGTTTCTCCAGTAACTGCGCTGCCTCGCTGCGCAAATCGGCTTTGCCGGGCATTTTCTTCAGGGTTTTCAGGGCATTGTCAAAATCTTTGGCTTTCTCATAGAGTTCCAGCAGGCCGGTGTAATTGCCGGTCTGCTCGTACAGGGGGATCAAACGGTTTTTCCGTTTCAATTTTTTCCATAATTTGATAGCCGCTTCATACTCCCGGGCTCTTTCGTATAACTCCGCGGCTTTCTCCCACTGTTTAAGTTTGGCGTAAAGCTCCGCGGCCTCCCGGTGCATTCCCGCCCGCTCGTAATAGGGCGCGGCGTTTTTGCGATCTTTGAGATGGTTTAGGCTCACCTGCGCGGCTTTGGCGTAAACCCCGCCTTTCACCAGCATTTCCACGGCCTTGCGGTACTCTTTGCGGGATAGATAAATTTCCCCTAATTCTTCAAATTGCCCCTTCTGCTCCAATAATTTCAATTGGCAGCGGAAAACGTTTTCTTCGTTCTGCATTTCCTTCCAGGCGCGCAGGGCTTTATCGTACTGGCCGGATTTTTCATAAAACGACGCGGCTTTCTTAAGCTCCCCGATCTGCTCGAAATAAGACCCCGCGGCGGCAAAATCCCCGGTTTTTTCCGCGTAATAGGCCTTCGCTTTCAAAACCAGCCGGTCTTCCCCGGCGTTTTTGTAACACTCCAAAGCCGCGCGGTAAAATTCGCGCTCGAAAAAGTAATCTCCCTGCTCCCGCCACTCTTCCGGGGTGGAAACTACCTCCCAGATTTTGCCGATATAGGCCAGGTCGCCAGTGGCGTAAATTTTAGGGCGAATCGCCTCGCTGTCCCAAATAAACGAGGGTTCTTCGCCGTCATAGATCAGCAAATCTTTCTGCGCCCGGGTGATGGCCACGTAGAGCAGATTGATTTCATGCCGGATTTTGGCCTGGTGCATCTCCCGGTTGGAATAACTCAGGATAACCTTCCACACGTCGCTGCTGGCGGCGTCGCTGGCGAATTTCCAGAGCAGCACGGTATCGAATTCCAACCCCTTTGCCTCGTAGATGGTAAATACCAGCTCGGTTTCCAGGGATTTGCGCAAGCGGTTTTTCTCCGCTTCGCTGCGCACCAGGATGGTTCTGCGCGCCCCGGTGCTCTGCACGTTTTCCAGCATTTCCGGCTCGCCCACGCTGCGAACCACTACCGGCGGCCGCCCCTTGTATTTCCAATCTTCCATCAATTCTTCTGCTCGAACGCCTAACAGGTTGAATTTCAATTCTAAGAGGAGGTTCGACAATTCTACAATGCTGCCGGAGCTCCGGAAATTCAGGTTCAGAAAATGGATCTCCGGGATTTTCAATTCCCGCTCGTAAAAATGCCGCTTCAGTTCCTCCCAGCGGAAACCGCTGGGGTTGATGATCTGTTTGGTATCGCCGCTGAGCAGCAGGTCCAACGGGCTGCGGGTAACGTGAAAGAGCAGTTCGTGCTGCACGTCGGTCAAATCCTGCACCTCGTCGCAGACCACCACGTCGTAGCGGCTGGCTTCGGCGGAGTGTTCGCTCAACAGGGTCACCACCTCCCGGCTGAGGTCCAGTTCATCCCAAAGCCCCTGGCGGTCGAGCTGCTCCTGGTACCATTCGAATATTCCGTAGATGATGCTGCGGTCGAGGAGGAAATTGGGCGCTTTTTTGCGCCCTAAGGCTTCGTAATCCATGAAGGAGAGGTACTTCTTCTGGGTCAGCTCCCGCTCCTTCAACAATACTTCCAACATTTTTTCCAGGGCCATCAGCGCCCGCTCGCTCTGCTCATCTGCGTAATCCGGGAAGTGTTTCGACAAATTCAGGAGGTCGGTTTGCAGATATTTCTGAACGAATTTTTCCAGCTTTTTCAGCGATTCCATTTGCGAGAAGGCGAACAATTGTTGCTGCACGGCATTCAACAGCGCCGGGGGAACCTGGCCGCTCTTCAGGGAAGAGTGGGCTCTTTTTAACACATTGAGATTGATTTGCGGCAGCGCTCCCTTGATCATGGAGCGAATTTCTTCCCAGATCAGCGGGGGATCGAACTTGCGGGCCTGGCTGTTGGGGCGGATCAATTGCTGGAAACGCTCGAAATTGACTTCGTTTTCCAGCGGAAATTGGCGGTGATAACTTTCCGCGGCTTTCAAACAGTACTCTTTGAAGGTGAAAAAATCCGGCGGCTTCATCTCCGCCGCCCAGGGAGTGGCGTTCAACAAGGCGTGGAACAACCTGGCGGCGGAGTTTCTTAAAAATTGGTTATAAGTGATAAACAGCTTCTTTTTTTCAGCCAGCGACAATTTCAAGAGGTAGTAAATGCCCAGGGTGGTTTTTCCGCTCCCGGCAGTGCCGGAGACCATCATCGGCAGGGGCTTGTTCATTATCTCTTCCTGTTCCGGGGTCAGGTACAGGGCCAGCTCAAAATCCTCCTGGCGGTAGTCTTCGATGCGTTGCCAGTTCTCTTCGTTCAGAAAATACCAGCGCTGGGTGGCGGAATCATCCAGCACCTTCTGGGTAATATTTTCCTGGGAGCGGTAGGATGGCTCCAGGTCTTCCAGAAGGGTCTCTGCAATGGATTCTTCCTGGAAGGGTTTGAACTGGAGGAAGGGCACGTTCGCGGGAATGTTTTTGCTGCCGCGGCTGATGTCATCGTGGGAAACGATCCCCCAGACGTAGATCAGCAGCGCCGGCCCGGGGGCGCCGATTTCCGGCTCGCTGCCCATGGTGAACAGAATCCGGTTGGCGCGATCCAGGCGGGCTTCAAAAATGGTCTTGTTGCTGGCAATACTTTTGATTTTCTTGACTTTCAGCCCCCCCTCCCAGTAGCCGATTTCCAGATATTCGAATTTTTGGCGCACTTTCCGCCGGTAGTCCGGCGGCTGCTGGATCAGGAATTTTTTGAAGGAATCGTTGATCAGAACTTTTATCATAATTCTTCCCCGGAGATCACCATGGACGTTCAGGAATCAAACTGCTTATGAAACGCCATAAATTATATCAAAGCTTCTATAATTGCAATAGAGGAGGGAGAATGAAGGAAAAAATAAACCCTGCCGGAGACCATGGAATGTCTCCGGACTTTCTATAGATTTTCAGAAAATTATTTGCCCGGCTGGTAATGCTTCAGGCCGGCTGCTGTGAGCCTGGCGATAAAGGCAAAATGATTGAATGGCACTGATTATACCGTTTTCTGTTGGTTGTCTGGATTGTCTCGGTTTTTTGTTGAACTCCTTCGGAGTTCTGAGCAGTCAGGGTAGATTGATTTGACTACAAATGTCTAATCCCTCCGGGATTGCAGGA
>WYBG01000594.1 GCA_011526015.1 Deltaproteobacteria bacterium
AACCCGCTTTGAGAATCCAGCGTTGCGCCTTCGGGCAAGCCCGCCGCGGAAAAGACCAGCTTTCCCGCGTCTTCCAGGTCGGGATCCGAGCCGCTGAGCTGAAATTCCAGAAGCTGGTTCTCCGCCACTGCTTTATTTTCCACCTGCACAATAGCCGGGGCGCGATTTACGTGGCTGACCGTGAGCGTGATGTTCTTCGTATCCGTTAATCCCGCCGGGTCGCTGACCGTGAATGCGACCCCCGGGTATTGGCGGGATTGATCGAAACCGGGCGTCCAGGTAAAAGTGCGGGTCGCAGGGTTGAATACCGCACCCTCGGGAAGGTTGGCGGCGCTGAAAAGCAGTTTCCCGGCATCTTCCACGTCCGGATCGCTGCCGGAGACGGTGAAGGTGAGGAGCTGGTTTTCCGCGATGATTTGATCGCTCACCGGATCCAGCGCCGGGGGCCGGTTGACGTGGTTCACCGTAACGGCCAGGGTGGTGGTATCGCTCAAATTCCCGGCAATCATGATCGCTTTAATGGTATTATAGGTTCCGGATTGGTCGTGTGAGGGGGCCCAGGTGAAAATGCGGCTGGCCGGGTCGAAGACCGCGCCGGCGGGCAGGTTTTCCATTTTGAAAGAAATTTTATCCTGGTCTTCCCGGTCCGGTTCGTCGCCGCTTATCGTCAAGGTCAGCGGTTGCGCTTCATTCACGGCCTGCATGGCCAAGGGGGTAATTTCCGGTTTGCGATCCACGTGGTTTACCGTGATTGTTACCGGCTCGCGATCGATCCCTCCGGCCCCGTCGTCGATCAGGAAATCCACCACGTAAGCGCCCGATTGTTCAAAAGTAGGGGTCCAACTGAAGGTGCGCGTGGCGGAATCGAAGATCGCCCCGGGGGGAAGTTTCTCCGCCCGGTAGGCCAGGCGGTTCTGGTCCTCTTTATCCGGATCGCTGCCCTGGGGGATCGTAAACGCCAACAGGTTATTTTCATTGACGGCAGTATTTGCCAGGGTTGGCAAATCCGGCAGGCGGTTCACGTGTTCCACCAGGATCGTAACCGTATCCGCCGCGCTCAGGTGCGTGGCGGTTTGCTCGATTACCCGGAAAATGACCTTGGGATAATTCCCGGATTGTTCATAAGTGGGGGTCCAGGAAAAGTAGCCGGTTTTAGCGTCGAAGGAGGAGCCTTCGGGCATATTGATGATTTCATAAACGATGGCGTCGCCGTCCGGCTCGTGGGCTTTCAATTGCAGCGAAAAGGGGGTATTTTCCTGCAAATTCAAATCGGGAACGTCATCCAGGAGCGGGGCGTTGTTGTGGCGCATGATCAGGGTAGCGACATTCGCCGCTAAAAAAACGTAAATATCCTTTTTATAAACTCCGTAATTGATGTCCTCAGTATCATAGCGGCTTTCCAGGAAGGGTTTGGCGGGATCGGTCACGTTCACAATTTGCAGTCCCACTTCCCGGTTGGCGAGGTACACGTAATTGCCGGCCTTGTACAGCGCGCCGACGAACCCGATCCCGGAGAAGCGTTTCAAGGCAACCGGCAAGCGGGGGTTGGCCACGTCTAAAGCTAACATGCCGCCGGCCCCGTCGGCCAGGAATGCAACGTTATCCACCACCTGCACCATCATGGTGTTATAGTTGGTGCGATACTGCGACAATTTGCGGGGATTGGACGGTTCGGAAACATCGTAAATGATCAATCCCCCGGTTTTGACGGCCAAATAGAGCAAATTATCCTTTTTGAAGAGTTGCTGCACCCATTCCTCGGGAATTTCCAGCTTGATGGTGATGGGATTGTCGAAGTCGTTAATATCCATGATCGCAAACCCCCCGTCTCCGAGGGCCACGAACAGGTAGGGAAATTCCGCAACCGCCCAGTACGCGTTGCCGGGCGGAATAATTTCCGCCACTTTGGTAACGCGGTTGAGATCCTGAATGTCGAACACCATCACGCCGCTGGCGTCATTGGCCAGGTAGGCGTAAATACTGTCGATAGTGGTGCCGTAGGCCTGGTCGTAAGTGGGCAGAAAGGCGATCTGGCGGGGATTGCGCACGTCGGAGATGTCCACCACCTGCAAACCGGCCCAGAAGTTGGTCACCAGCAGGTAATTGTTCAACAGCGTGATCTGGCGAACGCCGTCTCTATACTTGATGTTGCCTTCCGGAGGAGGCACGGTCGAGATCAATTCCGCCGCAGAACGCTGGGCATATCCCCGGCCGGGGAGTAGCGCCAGCGCCATGATAAGGATGATAAGGAATATCCGGAAAGGTAAAAGCGGTTTCATTGCCTGCTCCTGAATGAATCTTTCTTCTATTGTTAGTGATCGTGAATATATGACCTTTGCAGATGCAATGCAAGGCGACATATAGAAGGTAACTCCTGACATGCTGGTAAAATATCGGCAGAAATCCCCATTCCTTTATGAGAATTTCGCAGAAAAGAGATTGGAACGCGGATAACGTGGATACAACGGATTTTCACGGATAAATTTAGAAAAATCTGTGCAAATCCGTCGCATCAGCGTCATCAGCGTTCCAATTTTTAGCTTTAGCCCATTGCCAGAGATTTTTCAAACACCCTCTGAGCGGCAATGGCCATCCCCCGGAAAAGGAAATTTCCCTTGAGTAATTGCCCGATTAGTCGTATTATCCAAACGTTAATAAATAAGCGATGTTACGCATTTTTGCCTCAGAGATACAGCGAATAAAGAGTTCAATCATTTTTTGTAACGGAAAATTCAATAATTGATAATACTTTTAGAAGGAGGGCTGTTTATGGATTCGGTTCATAAAGGGGAATTGTATAAACTCATCGAAACCATGCCCGAAGATATGGTGCCGGTAATTTATAAGATAATTAGTCTGCTGAGAATGGAACTGATTCCAAAGATCAAAAAGACCGGTCGCCGGGGTTCATTAGCTGGCATTTGGAAAGGCAGCGAAATTGATGATAAATTGTTTAATCAAGCCAGAAAGTCACTTTACCCTTATGAGAGTTAGTCGGTAGGCCCTGCATGAATTATGTAGCTGATACCCATACCCTGGTTTGGTATTTTACAGGTGACAAACGCCTGAGTCGAAAAGCGTTTCGTGCCCTCGAAGAAACCCTCCGGGAAGGATTAGTTGTTGTTCCTGCAATGGTTTTAGCGGAGATCATGTATATTTCAAAGAAAGGAAGGGTATTGCTCGATTTTGGAGAAACTTTAAAAAAATTAGAGGAATATGATAATTTTGAAATTGCACCTTTAGATGTGGATATTCTTAAAGTCGCAGACAGCCTTGATGTCGATATGGAGATGCATGACAAACTAATTGTTGCCACCACTCTGCATTACGAAGCTGCACTTATTACCAGAGATCAACAAATCAAAGACTCCGCAATAGTGCCGACGATTTGGTGAACCGAAGAGGCATAAAAAAAGTTTGTTAAACAAAGCTGCTTTATGTTCCATTGCGTTTTTTGCTTCTCTGGCTCTGTAGCTAATTCATTTGGTTGGCGTAACATCAGTAAAATAAGTTGAGTAATAATCCAAAATTGGGCGACATGAAGAAAAAAAACGTGCAACCTCGGATGCCGGGCGATATCAAAGGGTTGTTGATCGATATTGACGGCGTCCTCTATGTCGAAAAACAGCTCATTCGCGGGGCGGTGGAGACCATCGAATATTTACAGAAAGAAAATATCCCCTTTATGCTGCTCACCAACACCACCCGCCGCAGCCGCTATTCCCTGCTGGCAAATTTGCAGCAAATGGGATTCCGGCTGGACATCGAACAACTCTATACTGCTCCCTACGCGGCATCTCTCTGGTTGAAGGAAAAAAACGTGAGCTCGGTCTGCTTGTTCGTACGGGGAGATACTTACCGGGAATTCAAGGATTTTCACGTTACCACCAACAAGCCGGAATATATCGTTATCGGGGATATTGCGGAAGACCTGACCTATGCGTATTTGAACCAGGCTTTTCGGCTGGTGATGAGCGGCACCCGGATGCTGGCTTTGCAGAAAAACCGCTACTGGCAAACCAATACCGGCCTGGCCCTCGATACCGGCGCGGTGGTGGCGGCGCTGGAGTATGCCACCCGCAAACGCGCGGTGGTCATCGGCAAACCGAACGCGGCGTTCTTTCAGCACGCGGTGAAAAAGTTAGGCCTGCCGCCGCAAAACCTCGCCGTCATCGGCGACGACCTGGAATCGGATATTGCCGGGGGAATCAAAGTGGGTTTATATACGATTGCGGTGGAGACCGGCAAATTCCGCGAAGAGCACCTCCGCCGCAAGAAGAATTTGCCTGACCAGGTTCTTCCCTCCATCGCCGAACTGCCCGCCTGGCTGGAAGCGCAGAAAAAAGTCCTTCCTCCATCCCTGACCGGGGGCGAATGATGATTTTTTTTACCCCACCGGCTTTGCTAACCAACCTAACCCCGCGCCGGCTTCGGAAAAACCCGGCGGGCCTCAACGCAGCGCTTCTGCTGCTGGTAGCCGGCGCATTGCTGCTCCCAAATTGCAGCCGCTACGCCCCGGAGCAGGAAGCCATCGCCGCCGATATTCGCCGCCAGCGAGCGGAAAAAGACCGGGATTTCAAAACCGACCCCAACTCTCCACTGCTCGCCGAAGACCGCGAAGCTTTCCAGGGTTTGAAATATTATCCGGTTGACCTTTCCCTGCGATTTGAAGGCGCCATCGTGAAATACGATTCCCTGCTGCCGGATACCATTATCGGCACCAAAGGCGACCGCCGCCCCGCGCTGCGCTACGGGTATTTCCCGTTCACCTACCAAAACCGGGAATACCGCTTGCAGATTTACAAAATTTTACGGGATAACCCGGAGTATGCGAAATATCTTTTCCTGGGTTTTACCGACCGCAGCAGCGGCGGGGAAACTTACGGCGGGGGCCGCTACATCGACCTGACGGAAAATGCTGAAAACCATTACCTGGTGGATTTCAACCTCGCTTACAACCCTTTCTGCGCTTACAATCCCCGTTATTCCTGCGCCATTCCCGCGGCGGAAAACCGCCTCCCCTTTGCGGTAAAGGCCGGGGAGAAGGTTTTCAAGAAGCATTAGTAAACGCAATACGCAATACGCAATACGAAATACGAAATACATAATGCGTATTGCGAAACGGCTGCATTTTCATGAAGATTTATACTGACGACCCCGCCTTTGCCGAATCCCTACTGGAGCCGCCGCCGGCGTGGCGCGTTGTTTCCCTCCCGGACGTCGATCCTTCCCTGCGCTTCCTGGCCAGCCAGCTTTTTCCTCCCCCGGCAGCGTTGAGAAGCGCAGTCCAGCCCGGGCGTTTCTGGAAATATCTGCTGATTGTTAAACACGCCCCGCTCTCGCAATTCGATTTGCTGATCGAGTGCGCCCGGGCAGATTCCCGCCTGCCCGGGGGCATTTTGTGCATCGCCGATACCGGCGAAAAACTGCACGGCTTCCGCAACCGCCCCTGGCGGAGCCTGAGCGGCAACCTCCACCTCTCCGCTTTCCTTACTCCCGGGCGGGAAATTCCCCACTTCCAGGTGGGATTTATCGTTCTGGCGGCGGTTTCGGTGCTGCAAACCCTCAATTCCCTGCCGGGCTTGAAGGAGCAGGCCTCCATCAAATGGGTGAATGATATCCTGCTCGGCGGGGCCAAAGTGAGCGGGGTGCTGGCGCACACCCTCACCCAGGGGAAAACCGTTACCGCGGCGGCGCTGGGAATCGGAATCAACGTGGAATCTACTCCCGCGCTGACTCCCGACCCCTTTGTGTTTCAGGCCGCCTCCCTGCGGGATTTTGCCGCCCCAACCTCCCCCTGTAACCGGAAATGGGTATTTGCCCGCTTAATCAGGATGCTTGAGAAAAACTACCGCCGCCTGCTGGCCGGGGAGTATCAGCCCCTGTTAGAAGTGTACCGCCAACATTCCGCGGTGATCGGCAGGGAAGCGGCGATCTATTCCGACCCCCCGGACGCCGCTCCGCAAGAAGTCCGGCGAGGGAAAATCCGCGCCATCGGCGAAAACCTGGAATTGTTCCTGGAAAATTCGGACGTTCCGGTTACCAGGGGCCGGCTGGCCTTCCTGCCCCGTGAAGCGTAAAACGTAATGCGTAACTCGTAATGCGTATTGCGTTTTTATTACGCATTACGTTTCACGAAATACGCAATACGGAATACGCAATACCTACTACCTCCCCCCATTTTCTTGACATAAATCATGTTTTAGGCTGACCGGGATCATGGTTTCCGCAAGATAAAATTCGTAACTACCCCCGCTGGAATTCGGCTTAATGACCAACCCGCCGTTGCGAACGGCGGCGAATAACCGGAGGAACCGGGTATGACCAATTTTCTTGCCATCTGTGCCGTAGCGTTTGCCACGGTTTTTGTAGTTCTCGCTGCCCTGGCATTCATCATGCGCGTTATCGTCGCCGCCGTCCCGCACAAAAAAATCGACGATAGCGGGGACCCCGCCCTTTACGCCGCCATCGCCGCCTCCCTTAAAAGCGCCTATCCGAATATGGCCATCACCAAGATAGAGGAGAAAAAATGATCTTCACCAAAACCCCCAAGACTATTCGCGTTATGCTCACCGTCTTCCGCGACGGCCTGCAAAGCTCATTCGGCGGAAAAGTGCGCCTGAACGATTTTATCCCGGCCATGAAAGCCGCGGCGGAGTTAGGCGTGCGCCACATGGAATTCGGCGGGGGGGCGCGCTTCCAGGCGCCCTATTTTTACCTGGGAGAGGACCCTTTCGACGCCATGAAGGCGATGCGCGAGGCGGTCGGCCCGGAAGTGGATTTACAAATTCTCACCCGCTCGGTCTCCGGCGTCACCCTCACTTCCCAATCCCTGGAAGCCCTGGCCCTGCAAGCCAAACTGATGAAGCAATGCGGAACCACCTGGGACCGGAATTTCGATTATATGAACGACGTGGACAACCTCATCAAAACCGGCCGACCGATTGTGGACGCCGGAATGCACCACCAGGCCGCCATTGCCTTGATGGGCTTGCCCTTCAAGTCCGATCGCGTTCATACCGCGGAATTTTACATCAATATCGGGCGGCGGCTGCTGAAAAGCGATCTGCACATCGACAGCATCTGCCTGAAAGACGCCAGCGGCACCACCGATCCCAAGACCATTTATGACGCCGTGCTGGGATTGAAGAAAATCATGCCCCCGGAAATGCCGCTCTGGCTGCATACCCACGATACCGCCAGCATGGCGGTGGCCTGCTACATCGCCGGGATCGAAGCCGGGGTGGACGGGGTAGATCTCTCCGTGCGCCCGATGGCCAGCGGAACGGTGCAGCCGGACGCGCGCTCCCTGGACCACGCCCTGAAGGGCACCGGCTATGCTCTCGATCTCGACGCTTCCAAAATGCCGGTCATCGAAGACCTGCTCAACGAAGGGTTGAAAGAGTACGATTTCAATCCCACCACCACCACGGCAGACGCCCGGGTGCTGGGCTTTCCCATGCCGGGGGGCGCCATCGGTCCCAACGTGCACATGATGGTAAAAGCGGGCATCCTGCACAAATACGGCGAGGTGCTGGCCGAATTCCCGGTAGTGGTGGAAGCCGGCGGGGCCTGGACCAGCGTTACCCCCGGCAGCCAGCAATACTGGCTGCAAGCATTCAACAACGTGATGTACGGGCGCTGGAAGAAGATCGACCCCGGTTACGGGCGGGCGGTGCTGGGTTATTTCGGGAAAACCCCCCTGCCGCCGGACCCGCAAGTGGTAAAAATCGCTTCCGAACAATTGAATCTCCCGGTTTTCGAGGGCGACCCGCTGGAAGCTGCGCCCAAAAACATCGAGCCGGCCAGGAAGGCGTTGGAAGAGCGAAACCTGCCGGCCACCGAGCGCAACATCTTCCTGGTGCTCGCGGCGATGGTGCCGGATAAAAAGATCGAGGTGAATGAAGGCATCCGCCTGCTCACCGGGAAAGCTAAAATTGACGTTCCGCTAAAGAAAATCGAGGCGCCAAAGCCGGAAGCCGCCGTGCAGGAAAAACCCGCTCCCGTTCCCCAGCCGGCGTTGGCCGGGCCGGTTACCTCCAAATGCGTGGTCAAGGAAAACGGGAAGGTTCGCACCTTTGTGGTCACCGTGGAGCCGCTCTCCGGCGCTGCTGCTCCCGCCCCGGCGGCGGTTGTGGAGAAAGCGCCACCTCAAGAAAGCCGCCAGGTTTTCTCCACCTTCTCCGGCGCGGTGGACCTGGTGGACATCAAAGTGAAGGTGGGCGATACGGTTTACAAGGGCCAGGTGGTCGCCCAGGTGGAGGCCATGAAAGCGAAGCACGACATCAAAGCGCCTTGCGATGGGGTGGTTTCCGCCGTTACCGCGCATATCGGGGACGAAGTGGATGCCTCCAAACCGATAATGACCATTTCCTGATCCGAATGAAAAGGTGCGAGCCATGGAAACATTTTTAGAACTGTTCGGCCAGTCCGGTTTTTCGAACATGACCTGGGGCAACTGGGTGATGTACGTGATATCGGGAGTGCTGGTGTACCTCGCCATCCGCAAAGAGTACGAGCCGCTGCTCCTGATCCCGATCGGGTTCGGTATCGTGGTGGCGAATTTCCCCCTGGCCGATATGGCCTCCTACGGGGGCGGCATCATCGCGCTGATCTATAACAGCGGAATCAGGACCGAACTGCTTCCCCCGGTCATCTTCTTAGGCGTGGGTGTGCTGACCGATTTCCGCCCCCTGTTAGGCCGGCCGATAACCTTCCTGTTAGGAGCGGCGGCGCAGTTGGGAATCTTTGCGGCGGCCATCGGCGCCGCTTATGTTTTCGGATTTACCATTAAAGAAGCCGCCAGCATCGGCATTATCGGCGGGGCGGACGGCCCGACCACGATCTTCCTCACCGCTAAACTGGCTCCCCACCTGTTAGGCCCGGTGGCGCTGGCGGCGTACAGTTACATGTCCTTAGTGCCAATTATCCAGCCGCCGATCCTCAAGCTGCTGACTACCCCCAAAGAACGCGCCATCGCCATGCCCCCGGCGCTGCAAGTGTCTAAAACCGCGGTTATTTTATTCCCGCTCATCACCGGGGGCGTTGCCTCCCTGGCGGTTCCTTCCTCCGCCCCGCTGATCGGAATGCTGATGTTCGGCAACCTGATCCGGGAGAGCGGGGTAACCGAGCGGCTTCGCAAAACCGCCGGCGGGGCGTTGATCGACATCGTAACTATTTTCCTGGGCGTTGCGGTGGGGGCCACCATGGAAGCGGAGCGTTTCCTCACCTTGCAAACCTTGATGATCCTGGCCCTGGGGGCGGCGGCGTTCTCCTTCAGCACCGCCGGGGGAATCATTTTTGGGAAAATTCTCAACTGGTTTTTGCCGGAGGGCAAAAAAATCAATCCCTGCATTGGCGCCGCGGGGGTCTCCGCGGTTCCTATGGCGGCCCGGGTGGTGCAGAATTTCGTTTCCAAACACACCGATGGCGCGGTCAATCCCCTGATGGAGGCCATGGGACCGAACGTCGCCGGAGTGGTCGGCTCCGCGGTCGCCGCGGGGGTATTTTTAACTTTGCTGACCTGAGGACCTACTTTTAGCTATCAGCTTTCAGCGGTCAGCTATCAGCGATCAGTCGCCAGGGGGGTGTTTTTGACTGTACGGATACCTGCTCCGGTGGAGGGATTTTTGCAAAACAGTTTCCGGGCGCGGCAAGGATCGTCCCGTTTTTTTCAGCCGTTTCGATTTCACCTGAAGGCCCCGGTTCTTCTGCGAACCGGGGCTTTTTGTTTAGAATTGATTTTCAAATAAGCGTTTCATTGATTATGTTTTACCGCAACAGGTAAATACAATAGATTTTAATGATAAACCCATTTTTTGGAGGAAACCATGGACCCCAGAAATCTACAGATTCGTGAATTGGGTTTGTTGAACTGGATTTCCCTTCGCTGGAATTTGACCACCCCGCAATTGGTAGAACAGGCGATTCGCCGGGGAGAAGGCCACCTGGCCGCAAACGGAACCTTGCTGGTGACTACCGGAAGCCGCACCGGTCGTTCTCCCAAAGACCGCTTTATCGAGGAAGAACCCTCTTCCAAAGATCTGATTGCCTGGGGAAACGTCAACCAGCCGATTTCGGAACGGTATTTCAGCCAGTTGTTGAGTAAAATACAATCTTATCTCCAGCACAAGGACCTTTTCGTGCAGGACTTGTATGTCGGGCAGCATCCCAAGTACCGGGTTCCCCTGCGCATCGTCAGCGAGTTTGCCTGGGGGGCGTTGTTCGCCCATACCCTGTTCGTGCGTCCCCAATCGCCGGAGGAGTTGGAAAACCATCACCCGGAATACACCATCCTGCACGCGCCGCGCCTGTTAGCGGAGCCTAAATTAGACGGCACCCATTCAGAAACGTTCGTGGTATTCAGCCTGGGGCGGAAAATCGTGCTCATCGGCGGCTCCGAGTACGGCGGGGAGATCAAAAAATCCATGTTCTCGATTATGAATTACTTGTTGCCCCTGCAAGGGGTGTTCCCGATGCACTGCTCCGCCAACGTGGGAGATGCAGGGGATACGGCCCTGTTTTTCGGCCTCTCCGGCACCGGTAAGACCAGCCTCTCCGCGGACCCGGAACGGAAACTGATCGGCGATGACGAACACGGCTGGGGCGACGACGGCATTTTCAACTTCGAAGGCGGCTGCTACGCCAAAACCATCCGCCTCTCGCCGGTGAAGGAGCCCCAGATCTACAACGCCATCCGCTTCGGTTCCATTGCGGAGAACGTAGATTTTGACGGAGCTACCCGGGTAATCGACTTCGATTCCGATAAAATCACCGAAAATACCCGTGTCACTTACCCGCTCGACTATATCGACAACGCCCTGATTCCCGGCCTTGGCGATCATCCGAAAAACATCATATTTCTTACCGCGGATGCCTTCGGGGTGCTGCCGCCGATCTCTAAATTGACCCCGGAAATGGCGATGTACCATTTCCTGACCGGCTACACCTCCAAGCTGGCCGGAACGGAGATGGGAGTGACCGAGCCGCAGACCGCCTTCAGCGAGTGCTTTGGGGCGCCTTTCTTGCCGCTGCCGGCCACCCGCTACGCGGAGATGCTCGGGGAAAAGATGAAAAAGCACCGTTCGGACGTCTGGCTGGTGAATACCGGCTGGTCCGGCGGGCCTTACGGGGTGGGGCAGCGCATGGATATCCGCCTCACCCGGGCGATGATCAAAGCCGCCCTGACCGGGCAGCTAAAAAACGTGGACTTTGCGCCTCACCCGGTTTTCAAGGTGCTGGTGCCGGCCAGTTGCCCCGGCGTTCCCACCGAAGTGCTGCAGCCGCGCAATACCTGGAAGGACAAAGCGGCCTATGATCAAAAGGCCTCCGATTTGGCCAAACGCTTCCGCAAAAATTTCGATAAATTTCCCAATGCTTCCGGGGCGGTTAAAGAGGCCAATCCCAAGGCCGATTGATCGGAAACCGCTCCGGAGCGTTCTAATTGCCAATTGGCAATTGGCAATTGGCAATTGCTAATTGGCAATTAGCTAAGGGAGTATATTCCATCCTCACCGGCTCTCGAAGGGAAGGCGCCCCTGCCTTCCCTTTTCTATTTCCCCGCACGTTCTCCCGCTCACGTTTCCCTTTTCAGGCTCACTCAATTTTTCTGCCTGAAAATCCGTGACCTCAAACATGATCTTCCCCGGTAAAAATGGTACATCTTGCCAGTTGTAATGCTACATCCGCTATTGGCGATTACCGGGGTTCGTTCCATAAAGAAATGTTGCCGATAGATAATTTAAAAACATGGAAGTTTGCCATGAAAGCGTCCATCGTATTGACTGCGTTGTTCTTTTCCTTGCAGCTGCCCGCCCAGCAAACCGTGCAGGGAACTTTAACCGCCGATACTCGCTGGTTCGGAGAAATCCGGGTAACCGGAGACGTGATCGTTCCCCAGGGGGTAACCCTCACGATTGAGCCGGGAACCGATATTTTTTTCAGTCCCAAAGCCGATGCCACCCGCTCGGGCAAAGATCCCAGGCACGTGGAAATCATCGTGATGGGCCGCATTTTAGCAGAGGGCAGCCGCGAAGGGGGGGTGATTCTCTTCACTTCCAGTTCCCGCCAACCCCAGATGTATGATTGGTATGGGATTATTATCACGGATAACACCGAACGCTCCCGTTTCAAAAATTGCGTTATCGAATATGCCTACAAGGGAATTACCTGCTACGGAAGCGATCCGGAGATCATTAACTGCGAAATTCGTTATAATCAATACGCCGGGATCAGCGCGGAAGTGCGCTCTAACCCGCTCATTCGCAGCAGCACCATCACCGGCAACGACTTTGTAGGGCTGAATTGCGAATTGGCCTCCAACCCGGTGGTGGAAAAGAACGTGATCAGCCAGAATTTGAACGGGGTGGTTATCTTTGACCGCTCCCGGCCGGACCTGGGTCGAATTTCGCCCGGCCCCGGCGAATCGATGGGCGAAAACCTGATCATCAACAACTTTGAAAAGAATATTTACAACCATTCCGCCAATGACATCTATGCCCAGAATAATCTCTGGAACACCTCCACGGATGTCCAGATTCAAGCTACGCTCTTTGATAACGCCCGGAATCCCTCCAAAGGCAAGGTTGTTTTCAACCCCCTTTTCGGTGGCGTTGCAGCGGCGCAGCGCCGGCCGGAATCGCTTCCCGCTGCCCCGGAAGAGCCGATAGCACAGGAACCGGCCCGGGAGACCGCGCAAACCTCCCCGGCGCCCCAGGACTCTCCGGCGTCGCCGGGACC
>WYBG01000595.1 GCA_011526015.1 Deltaproteobacteria bacterium
ACAAAAGTCCGGAGCTATCGGGCCACGAAACTGAATCTTCAAAAAAACAGATCGGCTTATGGAACAACAAATACGGAAGTTTAGACCGCTTTTAATCTGGATCGCGCTTCTCCTTGCGACTGCTCACTCGCAAACCCTCACCATTTCCGATCCCGGCGTATATACCTTTTCCGCCACTCATGTTATCATCGACTTTAAGACGGTACCGCAGGGCGGCGGTGAGGTAACGGTCAGTGAATTTTTAACCCCCCCTTCCCCGGCGCCGCAGGGGGGAACGGTTGCGCCTTACTACCTGATCATCGAGACCGATATGCCGGACAACTCCTTTACCGCGCTGATTCAAATCGAAAACGCCGCTTCCCTGGGGCTGGGCGCCGCTGCTATCGTGGAAATGGAAAATAAATACGGGGACGGATGGCTGCTCTTTAGCGGAACTTATTCTCCCGGGACGCCGGATTTTTACCGCTTCCAGGTAAACCGCTTCTCCCTGTTTGCATTTTTAACCCCCCTGGCGCAACCGGGAAATGTATATCTGGCCACCAGCAACGCTTCCCCGGCCGCCAACCTGGAGGCGTACCAATCCGATATTGCGGGTTATTATGGCCCCGGGGACTGGGGATATACCCCTGCTGAGCAGTTTTTTTCAATATACGCCAAAACGGAGAACCTGTCCGAATTTTACGGCTGCGATCTCCATTTGCGCTGGGACCCCGCGGTGATCGAACTGCAAACCATTTCCGAGGGGAATATCTGGCTCCCCGGCAGCTATAATTTCTTCACCTTTCCGCCGGCCCCCACGGACTCTTTGATCGTTCAGGCGGCGGCGCAGACGGTTCCCCCGGCCAATCTCACCACCGGCGCGGCGGACTACCTGGTAAAATTGGATTTTAAACTGCCCCGCCCCGGTTTCAGCATTATCGAGATGGTCAAATATGAATTCCGCGACCAGTTGAATACCCCGGTATTCTTCTTTACCCACCCCTGCAAGGTCAAATATTTCCTGGGAGATTTCACCAATGGTTTCGATGAAACCCGGGGCAACGGCAAGGTGGATTTCGATGACCTGGTATTCTTCTCCCTGGCCTATAATTCCGCCACCAGCGGCTGGAGCGGAAGCCAGTGGCTGCCCGCGGGAACGCTCTACAAGCGCAAGTACGATATCGGCCCTACCGACGGGGCGCATTTTATCTTTGATAATCCCCAGCCGGATAATAAAATCGATTTTGAAGACCTGATTATCTTCTCTTTTTCGTACGGTTACTTCAACGAATGGATCTACCCCCAATCTCCCGCCCCTTTGCCGGTTCCGGCTTACCGGCAGCTTAGTAAAAATGTCCTTAAAGAGAGATTCCCGTTGATCGGGGCAGGAAAGTCTCATCCTTTCGCCGCCAATCGAAACCGTTTCGCGGTGTCGGTTCCCCGGATCGAGGACCTGAAAGGGTTCAGTTTTACCATCGAATTATTGGAGGATCCCGCTGCACTCGCGGGAATTGAAAAGATCGAGCTGACCCCGCAAAATGAACCGGGATTGACCTGGCTGCTGTATAAGATCGAGGGCAACAAAGTGACCGTTGACGGGGTCATTCTAACGCCATCCAGCAGCGGAATCGTCTGCGAAGGCCCCCTGTTCTACCTGAATTTCCGGAATACGACGCCGTCTTCCCCCAAATTCAGAATCGTGAGCGCCATACTTCGCGACGGCAAAAACCGCGATATTCCGTTCGGCTTAACCGGCGACGGCGAGGCCGCTCCCGGCCAGTATTTTCTGACGGAAAATTATCCCAATCCCTTCAACGGGAGCACCCGATTCCAGGCTCACCTGCCCCGGGACGGTTTCATCGAAATCCGGGTTTATAATCCCCTGGGGCAGAAGGTCGGCACGGTTTTCGAGGGATATCTATCCCGGGGAATCCACTCTTTTTCCTGGAACGCCGCCATAGCCGGCGATAAATACGCCCCCTCGGGAATCTATTTCCTGCATTTGAAAGCAAAGGATTTTTCCCAGGTGCGGAAGATGTACCTGATAAAATAAACGGTATTGGCGCCATCAGCACTATTGCGGCAGCCAAAACGAAATGGAGAACAAAGCTATATGGTGAAAATTATCCGGTTTACGTGCATCGTTCTGCTCTTTATTTCAGGGATCGGCCACTCCCAGCAGGCCCAGCTTCATTTCTCCCCGGCGACGACCACCGTCTCCCAGTTCGATACCTTTACGGTGCAGGGGGTCATCCAGGACGTCGCCGATCTCCACGCCTACGACGTCATCGTTTCCTTTCCCAACGCCTACGTGGAGTGCCTTTCCGCGGAAACCGCCTATTTCCTGGGATTTCTCACCTTTTTTTACCCGATCATCCGCAATGACCTGGGGGAAGTCCAGGCAACGGAAGCGCTGTTGGGGGTGGGGGGAGTGAGCGGATCGGGGGCTTTGTTCAACCTGAAATTCCGGGCGCTGGCCGAAGGCGCGGGGGATTTGCTGTACGATTATTTCGTCCTGCGAGACTCCCAGAATCAAAACATCCCCGTAACTGTTTTCCCCGGGCAGGTGATCGTCGGCGCTTCCCAGCCGGTGGAATTTGGCAAAACGGTGGCGGAGGGCTGGAATTTATTGAGCCTCCCGCTCGAAATAAACAACCGCCACTACGCCGCGGTTTTTCCCCCGGCCATGCAGGGAACGCTCTACGGATTCAACGGGAGCTACTTTCCCCTCGATACCCTGGAATTGTTCGCCGGCTACTGGCTGCGTTTTGCGGAGGCGGATACTTTCACCATCACCGGCCAGAAAAGGACCTCCGCAACCATCTCCCTGGAAGAGGGCTGGAATTTGATCGGCAGCCTCTCCGGGAGCGTGGCCATGAATGATATTGACGATCCGGGCGGCGTCATCATCCCCGGCACCCTCTACGGATATGAAAATACCTACCTGCCCGCCGATACGATTCACCAGGGGAACGGTTATTGGCTGCGCGCCTCCGCGGCCGGGCAGATCGTGTTGAGCGCCTCGCCGAATTTGCCCCGCCGCCCTCCACAACGGTTGAGCCTCCCGGCGGAAAATCCCGCCCGGGCGATCCGAATCAGCGACAGCCGCGGCGCTTCGCAGATTCTCTATCTCGACGCAGCCGCCGCAGACCCGGCCATATCGGAATCTTACACCCTCCCGCCCCTGCGCCGGGCGGCGCGTTCGATGCGCGGTTTGCCGGAGACCGCCGCGCGACTGCGGAGACAGAGGCAATTGTTCAGGTGCAGGCGCTTCACTATCCCTTGACGATCTCGATGGCCAATAGCGCGCCCCCGCAGGATTTCTACTATGCCGTCACCCCCTTCCTCCATGGTTCGGAACCGGCTGATTCATGGATATTAACCGCCGAGCGCCCGCTGCGAATTTTTGACCGGAATTTGCGGGCATTTCACATCAAGAAAGCGGCTTCCTGGCCGGAAACCTTTACGGTGTTCCAGAATTATCCCAACCCCTTCAACCCCCGAACGGCTATCCGCTATTATATTCCGGAACATAGCGCCGTAAAGGTTTCGATTTATAACACCCTGGGGCAAAAAGTAGTCACGCTGGTTGACGAAAAACAACCGGCCGGCTACCATGAAGCCGTCTGGAACGCCTCCGACGCCTCCGGCCGGGCCGCGGCCAGCGGCTTCTATTTTTACGTGGTGAAAACCGCTCGATTTTCCGCAATCCGGAAAATGGTTCTGCTGCGCTAACCCGTTCAAAACCGCTTTTGAGAATGGAATTATGGGATATTTGAAAATAATTTTGGCGAGTTTTTTGTTGGCAGCGGCGGTTTCCGCGCAGCAGGCCACGCTCTATTTTTCTCCCGAATCGACCGTGGTGTCGCAGCCGGAGATTTTTACGGTGGCGATCCACGTCGCCGAGGTTGTGGATCTCCATGGGTACAGCATTTTTGTCAGATTTCCCTCTTCATATATCGAATGCCTTTATACCGAGCCGGGCGCCTTCCTGGGCGCGGGCACTTTTTATTTTCCGGTGATTTCGAACGCGACCGGCATCGTGCAGGTGGACCAGGCGATTTTAGGCAGCGGCAGCGTGAGCGGAACGGGAATTTTGTTCACCCTTACCTTCCGCGCTGTTGCAAACGGCGCCGGGGCGCTGCTGTTCGATCAGTATGATTTGCGGAACGTGCAGAATAATTCCATCCCTGTGACCGCGCTCGGCGGGGCGGTGCAGGTCGGCATGACCGGCCTGGGCGGGGAATTTTCCGGCGAAAACCGGCCCGAAGAGGCGCAGCTTTCCGTCTATCCCAACCCCTTCAATTCCGTTGCTTTCATAGAATACTCCCTTTCCCGAAGCCAGCCCGTGGTAATTTCCATATTCGATATCCGGGGGAGCAGGGTTCATACCCTTTTTGAAGGCTACCGGGCCGCGGGGAGGTATCGGGCAAGCTGGAGCGCGACCGGCCGGCGCGGGGCGCCGCTGGCCAGCGGCCTCTATTTATTGACACTTCACACCAACCAGATCACCGTGGGGCGGAAATTAATGCTCATCCGGTAAACTTCGTTTCACAGGAGGAAATATGCTCAAATCTCTACCCAAATGGATCATCGGCTTCGTGCTGCTGAGCCTCGCTTCGCTCTCTTCCCAGACCGTGGTCAAAATCGTTCCCGCGCAAACCGGGCCGGTTACAACCGGGCAGAATATTGATTTGCAGGTGCGGATACAGAACTATACTAACCTTCATGGCTACAGCGTTGTGTTGCTGTTCAATAAGGCGGCGGTGAATTTGAGGTCTCCCGCAGCTTCGCAGGGAACCATATTCTCAGGGTTTCAAACTATTTTTTTTGTGCCCCCCCCTTCCGCTGATTCTTTAAAAGTAGATGCTGCAATTTTGGGGCTCGGCGGTGTAAACGGAACCGATGGACTTGCCTTTACTGCGCACTTCCAGAGCGTGGGAACCGGGGGAACAGATATTCGAATGATCCTCACAAAATTAAAAAATGCTTTGAATCAGGATATACCGCATTCTCGAGAAGACGCGGTAATAACCGTCAATATTCCCCTGCCGGACAACAGCTTTACGGAAGCTTTCATTCCCACGGTCTCGCCCGGGGAGGTCACTTATGGCAATACCAAAGCAAAACTGGATTTCAATTACACCTCCGGCGGGGGAACCGTCACCATCATGCACTACGAAACCCAGCCGCCGGGCGGGAATTCCGCGCCCTTCAATCCCGATCCCCTAATAACCAGCCCGGTGGTAGGGCCGC
>WYBG01000103.1 GCA_011526015.1 Deltaproteobacteria bacterium
AAAAGGCCGCCTCTCAAATATTCGAACACCACAACACTATAACACCCCCCGCGCTACTTATCTAAAACCGCCAGGGTCAGCCGGCTGATGCAGACCAGTTTTCCCGCGGGATTGGAAATCCGGATTTCCCACACCTGGATTTTGCCCCCCAGGTGCAGCGGCGTGGCCGTGCCCTCCACGTAACCGTCCGTTACCGCTCGGATATGGTTGGCGTTGATCTCGATGCCCACGCAATGTTTTTTAGCCGGGTCGATGCGCAAGGAAGCGGCAATGCTGCCCAGCGATTCCGCCAGCGTCGCCGAAGCGCCCCCGTGCAGCAATCCCGCGGGCTGCCTGGTGCGCCGGTCCACCGGCATTCGCCCCTTGATGAAATTATCGCCCAGCTCGGTAATCTCGATCCCGATATGCTCCAGCATGGTATTTTTCGATAAAGGAATAATCTCTTCCACACTATAATCTTTGAACCAGATGCCCATGAACTTCTCCGCTTTCGCGTTTTTTAGGAAAAAAATTGCAGAGCGCAGGGCGCATAGTGCATGGAGCATAGCGCAGAGCGTTGTATGAGACGGCCTTGCCCTTTGTACCTTGCTCCCCCCGCCCTGCTCTACACGCTCGGCTCTCTGCGCCATGCGCCATGATCTTTGCGCTATGCGCTTGCCCCCTTCCGGTGCAGCAGCGCTGCCAGGGCTTTCAAATCGGCAACTTCCAGATCCGGCTCCGCATAAGCCGGGGGCGTGGCGCCAAATCCCTCCACGTGTTTGCGCCGGTTCACCCACACCGTGGCCAAGCCGCTCCGTTTGGCCGGGACAATATCGTGGTAAATGCTCTGCGCCACGTGGAGAATTTTGGATTTGGGCAGGCCGATCCGCCGCACCAGCTCCCGGAAATTCTGATCCGCCGGCTTGTAGGAGCGTAATTGCTGGGCGGTGACCACCCAGTCGAAATGCACGTGAAGGTGTTTGAGGGAGCGGGCGATAAGGTCGTCGTCGATATTCGAGAGGATCGCTAATTTGAAGTGTTTTTTCAACTCCTGGAGGGCTTTAACGGTATCGGGAAAGGGATGCCAGGAGGGGATTGCCTGGATCAGGCAGTTCAACTCGGATTCCGTGGGTTTAAAGCCGGTTTCCTCGCCGATCCCTTTCATTACCAGGCGGAGAATGGTTTTGTAATCCTTGAATTCCCCCCCTTCGGCCTCCGATTCTAACTGGGCGTAGAGGTCCAGGATTTGCGCGTCGGTCTGCTTAATATCGTGCGCCTGCAATACCGGTCGAACCGCCTGCAGAATGCCGCTTTCCCAGTCGATGAGCGTACCGTAACAATCAAAACTCAATACTTTAAACCGTCTAATTTCCACCACCATTACCCCTGCAAGTTTTATGGAGGCGGAAATTAATCATAGAAGAGCGCAAACGCAAATAGAGGGAAAATGACTCCCCCATCAGCTTTTCCGCCTGCCCTGCATGAATTCCAGGGCAATATCCACGTCGTCCTTGCTGCCCAGGATCAAGGGGGTGCGCTGGTGCAAATTGTCCGGCTGAATGTCTAAAATCCGGCGCTGGCCGTCGGTGGCTTTCCCCCCCGCCTGCTCCACAATAAACGCTAAGGGGTTGGCTTCATATAAAAGCCGCAATTTGCCCTGGGGATTTTTGTGGTCCCCCGGGTAAAGGAAAACCCCTCCCTTCAATAGATTACGATGGAAATCCGCCACTAAGGAACCGATGTAGCGGCTGTTCATCCCCCCGCCGTTCGCAGAAGTCGATTTTTTGGCCCAGCGGATATAATTCTGCGTCCCCGGCTCCCAGTCATCATAGTTGCTCTCGTTGGCGCTGTAAATTTTGCCTTTGGAAGGCGTCTTGATTTTGGGATGGGAGAGCACAAAACTGCCGTAGATGGGGTCAAGGGTAAACCCGTGAACGCCCGCACCGGTGGTGTACACCAGCATGGTGCTGGAACCGTAAACCACGTACCCGGCGCAAAGCTGGGAATATCCCGGCTGTAAAATATCTTCTAACTTGCCGGGAGTATCTTCCGCGGTAATGCGGCGGTAAATGCTAAAAATGGTGCCGATACTGACGTTGACGTCGATATTCGAGGATCCGTCTAAGGGATCGAAACAACAGACGTATTTGCCCCGGGGAAACTCGTCGGGGATGGGGATTAATTCCTCGTCCTCTTCCGATACCATGGCGCAGAGGGTTCCCCCGAAACGCAGAGAGCGGATCATGGCTTCATTTGCGAACACGTCTAATTTTTGTTGCTCCTCCCCGAATACGTTGCGGCTGCCCGCCAATCCCAGGATGTCCAATAACCCGGCTTTATTGACCTGGTGGGAGATTACTTTAGCGGCCAGGGCAATATCGGTTAGCAGGCTGGTGAAGGCCCCGGTAGCCTGGGGGTACAATCTTTCCTGTTCCACAAGATGACGGTTCAGTGTCATCATAAAACTGTTCATACGAACCTCCTGGGTTACGGTTGACTGATCGGTAGTCGGATTATCTCAATCAATGCTTTGCCGCCCGAACATCTCCCTTTACAAACCGGGGCAGTGAAAAAGATACACCTCTCGGGCCGGGAGCGGTCCACCCGCTAAATTAAGGAAAGGCCGCCCGATGGAAACGGCCTCTAACAAATAGAAACGATGATAAGCAGTTAAAATTTACAGTGGGAATTCGAAATTTTCAATGATTAGAAAAATCAGGAAGATAAGACGAACATCCCCGTAACGCCGGGGCAAGCTGTTGTGCGTCGTCCGGCTTGATACCAGCAGTTCGGCGTCGAACCGTGCGAAAAAATTTTTCCGAGCGGCATATCGAATCCAGAAATACCACTCATTTTTCAAAATGTCATGCCCGCGAAAGCGGGCATCCATAAGCCTTTGAAAAAACTGGATTCCCGCTTTCGCGGGAATGACCTCTTCCCTATAAGTTCTATCATTTCCTGCAATTTGGTACACACTCAATTCATTTTGCGCCGCGATAATAACGCGCGGGGGAAGAACGCCCATAAAAACCGGGAGCGCCGGCGCTTCCGGCGCTCCCGGGGAGGTTCAGGGGGTTAGTTTTGGGGAAGATTGAAGTTGACGATAAACCGGCGATCGCCGCGCAAGACATTCAAAATCACCGGGTCTCCCGGTTTAAGGTCTGCAATAACCTGGTTGAACTCGCTGATGCTGCGAACGTTTTGCCGGTTGAGCCGGGTGATCACGTCCCCTTCCTGCAACCCCACCCGGGCGGCAACGCTGCCCTGCGCCACGGAAGTAATCACCACCCCTTCGCTATTGCTTAAATCATAGCGCCGGCGCAATTCCGGGGAAACGTTCTCCACCCGCAGCCCCAGGGATTCCACGTTTTGCCTTTCGTTGCCGGCTATCGCCGGTTCTTCTTCGGGAAATTCGGCCAGCTTCACGTTAATTTCTCTCTCCTTGCCGTCGCGCAGCACTTTCAAGTTGACGGAGGTGCGCGGATCGGTAGAGCCGATGAGCGTGCTCAGCTCCGTGGCGTTGCGAACCTTCTTGCCGGA
>WYBG01000596.1 GCA_011526015.1 Deltaproteobacteria bacterium
CTTTAGCTCACTTTAGCTCCCTTCTCCTATGGAATATCTCTATATTCTGCTCGTCTTTGCCGCCGGAACGCTCTCCGGGATCATCAACGTGATGGCCGGGGGCGGCTCCGCGTTGACCCTGCCGTTGCTGATCTTTTTAGGATTGGACGGGGCCATGGCCAACGGCACCAACCGCATCGCCATTTTCGTGCAGAGCATCTTCGCGGTATGGTCCTTCCGGCAGCAGAAAATGCACCAGTTCCGGGAGAGCCTGCGCCTCTCCGGCTGGACCCTTCCGGGCGGCGTCCTCGGCGCGCTGGCGGCGCTGAAGATCGGCAACGAATGGTTCGAGCGCATTTTGGCAATCGTATTGATCTGGGTAATCGTCAGCATGTTCACCAGCCCGGGAAACCGCTCCGGCCCGGCCGGTTTGCCCGACCCGCGCCGCCGCTGGCTGGTGTACCCGGCCATGTTTGCGATCGGGTTTTACGGCGGTTTCATCCAGGTAGGAGTGGGGTTTATGTTGATGGCGGCGCTGTTTCATCTCCTGAAAATGAATCTGATAGAAGTGAACATGCACAAAGTCTTCATCGTGATGATTTTTACCATCCCGGCGCTGGCGATTTTTATCATCAGCGGAAAAGTGGACTGGTGGTGGGGGCTGAGTTTAGCGGCGGGAAACTCCCTAGGGGGCTGGTGGGCGGCGCGGGTCTCGGTCAAAAAAGGGGAGAAGGTGATCCGCTACGTGCTCTTCGCCGCAATGCTGCTGATGGCGGCCAGGCTGTTAGGCGTTTTTTAGGGTTGATTTTCGATTTTCGATTGGCGATTTTCGACAAAAATCATAACAGGATTTTAGACGACCATGCCCCTTCACTCCTTCACCATCCGCGATCCCGAAAACCGCAAGCAGCGCGTGGAGATCATCCACGAAGACGCGCACCTGTTAGCGGTGAACAAACCGCCCGGCCTGGCGGTCATTCCGGATCATTGGGACCCGGAGATTCCCAATCTCCAGGCGCTGCTGGAGCAGAAGTACGAAAAGTTAAGCGGGGAGACCGGCAAACCCGTGAAAACGGTCTGGGTGGCGCACCGCATCGACGCGGATACCAGCGGCCTGGTGCTGTTCGCCCGCACCCCGGAAATGCACCGGGAGCTCAATCTCCTGTTCGAGGCTGGCCAGGTGCGCAAAACCTACCTGGCCGTCACCCGGGGGCGACCGCCGGCGGCGGAAGGGGCCATCGAATTGCCTTTGCAGCCCCACCCCACCCGCCCGCAATTCATGCAGGTTCACAAGCAGGGAAAACCCTCCCTCACCCATTACCGGGTGATAGAAGATTTCAAACACTATGCGCTGTTGGAGATTTCCCCCCAGACCGGCAGAACCCACCAGATCCGGGTACATTTAAAGGAGATCCGCTGCCCCCTGGCCATCGATCCATTATACGGCAGCGGCCGGGCCATCGACCTCTCCCAGTTCAAGCGGGATTACCTCAAAAAAGACCCCTTCGAGGAGAACCGCCCGCTGATGTTCCGCCTGACCCTCCACGCCTGGCGGCTTCAGTTCCGCGACCCGTTCAGCGTAGAGGAGCGAACCTTTGAAGCGCCCCTTCCGAAGGATTTTACGGCGCTGTTGAAAGCCTTGCGGAGATGGGATGCGGCGTAAGAGCGGGGGAAAATCTTTTCCCGGGCAATGGAAAATTCACGCCGGCCCGGCGCGGCAATCGAAATTTATAACTCCCTGTTTTACCTGCATTTGAAAATCACTCCCCCGGCGCTGGTATTGTTTTTGTCACTTCTATATACTTTTCGGGGAATGCCCGATAATTTCACTTTAGTCACTTTAGCTCACTTTTTGTGAGATTTGTTACTGAAATTTTCCGGATTTTTGGCGATGAACTAATAGAGTGCCCCGGCGTAACAGGAAAGAAATAGGGCAGGGGAGGGGCAAATGGCAAGGTGATCGTCGAGCTAATCGCTCGAACAAGTGGCACTTTTAGACCCCCGGGAAAGGTTCAATATGTTCAACAGAATGCCCCCCAAAACCACTTCGCTCGCTTTAGCGGCGATAGTGCTGTTGAGCGCCGTTCCGGCTGTTGCACAGTTCTTCCACTTCGGGCGCAACAAGGTTCAATACACCGATTTTCGCTGGCAAATCCTGAAAACCCAGCACTTTGATATTTACTACTACCCGGAGATGCAGGAACTGGCGGAACGGGGGGCCTATTTTGCGGAAGAGAGTTACGCCTACTTAGAAAATAAATTCAACTTCACCATCAATCGCCGCATTCCCCTGATTTTCTACAGCTCCCACCTGCACTTCCAGCAGACCAACGTCACCCCCGGCCACATTCCCGAAGGGGTGGGAGGCTTTTTCGAATTTCTGAAAGGGCGGGTGGTCATTCCCAGCAACGGCAGCTTGAATCAGTTCCGCAAGGTGATCCAGCACGAGCTGGTGCACGTGTTCATGCACGCCAAAATCTATTTTGTATCCAAAGAGCACGGGCGCTACGAGGGCAGTTTTCCCCCGCTCTGGTTTGTGGAGGGCCTGGCGGAAATCTGGTCCAGCGAATGGGATTCCCAGGCCGAGATGGTGATCAAAGACGCGGTGTTGCACAATTACATCGTGCCGCTCTCGCAGATGTACACCATTTACGGCACCTTCACCATGTATAAAGAAGGCCAGGCCATCCTGGAATACATCGCCGAAAAATACGGGGAAGAAAAAATCCTGCTGCTGATGGAAAACATCTGGAAATACGGCAACTTCTCCCAGGTTTTCCACGAGGTAATCGGCAAGAATTATGAAGAATTCGATAAAGAATGGCTGTACTACCTGCAAAAAAAATATTACCCGCACTTGAAGGATAACGATTTTTCCCGCATGATCGCGCGCACCCTGGTAAAGGAAGGATATAATTTCAAGCCGGCCTATTATGCTTCTCCTGAAGGGGATCGCCTGGTATTCGTGGGAAACCGCACCGGTTATTCCAATATTTACATGACCGAGGCGCTCGACAACCGCCCGCGCCGGCATGAAAAGCTCAAAACCCTGGTAAAAGGCGACCGCAGCTCCGATTTCGAAACCTTTCACATCTTCAGCAGCAAGATCGACGTTTCGGCCGACGGGCGGCTGGCGTTCTCTTCCAAAAGCGGGGAGAACGACGCGCTCTACATCTATGATATTCCCTCGGAAGACATTATCCGCAAGTACCAGTGGGACGACATTGTGGGGATCTCCTCGCCCAGTTTTTCCCCGGATGGGCAGCGGGTGGTGTTCTCGGGATTGAACTTCAACGGCAACAAAGACCTCTATATCCTGGAGTTGAAGAACGATCAACTCTTGCAACTGACCAATGACTTTTACGATGACGGCTCCCCCTGCTTTTCCCCGGACGGCAAGTTGATCGCTTTTTCGTCCGATCGCACCACCTTCGGGGCGGAATGGTGCTACAATATCTTTGTCTATGATCTGCAAACCAATCTAACCTATTACGTTACCGCCGGGCGGCACCAGGATTTCACCCCGGTGTGGTCGCCGGACGGAAATTATATCGCCTTTACCTCGGACCGCGATTCCCTGAAATCTCTCAATATCTGGGCTGCGGACGTTTCCAACTTCCGGCAGGGAGAGATTCCCGGGTACCTGGCGGCGCGGAACGGCAATCCCGCCCCCAAAGCCGGGGAAGCCTCCCAAACGCAAACCTGGGGGGAAAACAGCTATCTCACCATTCCGCTGAGGCAGGTTACCCGCTTCGCCAACGCCGCCTTCGATCCGGAATGGATGGGCGATGACGCCCTGGCCTTCGCGGTGTATGAAAACAACAGTTTCGAAATCCGCAAGCTCGATAACGTGCAGGAGCGCATTGCCGGGGCCGCTGAAATAGAATTCAATTATTCGTTGATGTCCAACGCTCACTGGAAGCCCCCCCAACTGGCAGGGGAAAAAGTGCTGGCCAAGCTGGAATACAAAAAAGACTATCAGCTGGATATCGCCCAAACCCAGGTGAGCCAGGATCCTTTTTGGGGAACCACCGGGGGAGCCATGCTGGCCTTCACCGATCTGCTGGGCAATGATCAGTACTATATCCTGGTGTATAACAATGCCCAGAGCCGCTCCGATTTTCTGAAAAGCATGAATTTTGCTATCTCTAAAGTATCGCTGGGCAAGCGCACCAAATACGCTTACAGCATCTTTCGCTTCTCCGGGCGGTATTTCAACTACCAGGATGATTACTATTATGAAGACCGCGTCGGCGGGCTTTTTACCATCAGCTACCCGTTTTCGTTTTTCAAACGCTTCGATTTCAACACCAGCCTCAGTTATTCGGACAAGGACTTTAGCCTGGTTGGGGTGGATCGGCGCTTTGCGCTATTGACCTCCAATTTTATTTCCTTCGTGCACGACAATTCCATCTGGTCTTACACCGGGCCGGTAGAAGGCCGGCGTTACACCTTTTCTATCGGGAATACCTATGATATCCGCTTTTCCAACGTGAATTACTGGACCTTCTTGGCGGATTTTCGCAACTACCAGCGCTTAGGCAAAAAAGTAACCTACGCCGCCCGGGTGATGGCGCTGCTGAATGACGGCAAGGAGGCTCGCTGGTTCTACCTGGGCGGGAGCTGGGATATGAGAGGCTACCGGCGCTGGTCGCTGCGCGGAGAAAAAATCGTTTTCACCTCCCACGAGCTGCGCTTCCCTTTCATCGAATACCTGGGGATCAAATTTCCCATTCTTTCCATGGGTTTTCCCGGCATTCGCGGGGCGCTCTTTTTCGACGCCGGCAACGCCTGGAACGGCAATCGCTATAACGGGTTGCTGGGGAGCGCCGGTTTTGGGGTGCGTTTCAACTTCGGCGGCTTCCTGGTGCTGCGCCTCGACGTGGGAAAAACGACCGACTTCGAGCGGGTAAGCCGAAGCTGGTTTACCCAGTTTTTCTTCGGGTGGGATTTTTAAATAGCGTTATCGTGTTTGGGTGTTCAACCGTTCAAGTGGTATAACGGCGGAGAACCAGAACACCAAATCACCAAATCGCCAAATCACCAAAACACCAAAACACTTTCCATGAAGCCTCTATTTATATCAGTTCTCAGTTTCGTAGCGCTATTTATCCTTGCCCCGGGCTGCAAGAACCTGGTCTCTTTAAAGCTGCCTCCCCCGGCAGAAACGCGTATGGAAAGCGACTGGATGATGTTAGGGCGCAACTTGCAGCGCCAGCACTTTACCTTGCTCGATATTTCCCCCCCGCTGGAAATGGTATGGCAAAAGAAAATCAAATCCGTGGTCGCCGACCATCCCCTGGCGCTGGGAGATGTTATTTTCGCCCCGGCCGTCAACGGCTTCATGTACCTGGTGGATTACCGCAGCGGGGAAGGGATCACGACGATCAAATTAGGCCCCTCGTTAAGAGGCGTTCCGGCCATTTACCAGAATACGCTGTACGCCGGGCTGACCCTGGGCCCGGAGACCCTGCTGCGCTTCGATTTGAACAGCGGAGAGCGGGAGTTGTCCCATGATTATCCCTATATTACCACCTCTCCCCTGGTGGTCGAAAACAAACTTTATTTTGGCACCAACCGCAATGTCTTTTTCTGCGCTAACCGGATTTCCGGAATTCCCATTTGGGAATACCTCACCGCCGCGCCGGTGAGCAGCTCTCCCGCCCTGGCCGGTATGGAAGTAGTTTTCGGCGATGACCAGGGCTGGTTCTATGCCCTGGACGCTGTTTCCGGGGCGGAAATATGGAAAGTTCGCCTGGAAGGGAGCATCTTTTCTCACCCGGTGGTGGATGACTCCCTGGCTTACCTGGGAACCGTGGCCGGGAAATTTTACGGGATCGATTTGCAAGACGGCCGGGTTCGCTGGATGCACTCTTCCCCCGGTTCCTTTTATAGCAGCCCGGCGCTTTTTGAAGACGCGCTCTACGTGGGCAACAACGCCCACCAGGTGCTCGCGTTCGATAAACACACCGGGGCGCTCATCTGGAAATTCCAGACCGGGGGAATCGTCAACACTACCCCGCTGCCCTCGCCCCATTATCTCTATTTTACCTCCTGGGATAAGAATTTGTACGTCCTCGAGCGGCAATCCGGCGAGTTGGTCTTTACTTTTCCGCTGAGACACGCCTCCAAATCTTCCCCGGTCATCTACCGGGATCTGTTATTGATCCATACCGCCAACGACGCCTTGATTGCCCTGGCAAATGGAAAAATTGTTGAAAACTGGAGAATAGAGCAATGAAGCTTCTCAGGCTCCTCTTGCTGCTGCCCGCCTGCTCTTTGCCGGCGCTGTTTGCCGGGGAGAGCGGGACCATTTCCATTATCTCCCAACCCCCGGGCTGTTGGGTGCGGATCGATTCCGTGCTGGCGGGCAAAACCCCCCTGGAATTTTTTCCCATGAATCCCGGCGCCCATACCGTTCAGGTATATCCTCCCGAGCAGGGGGTCTGGAACTTGCAGGAGCAGGTGTTCGAAGTGGTGATCCGGGCGCAGGAAGATACCGCTCTCGAAGTGGTTTTCAGCGCCCCGGTGTTCATTAACTCCGTTCCCTATGGCGCACAGTTGCTGGGCGAGGCGGGCCTGTTAGGGATGACCCCGCTCTATCTTCCGTTCGAAGAAAACCGGGGAAAACAATTTCGCCTGGAAAAGGCCGGTTATAAGCCTTACCGGTTTTCGCTGAATTCCCGGGAATCCGTGCTCGCCCACCTGGAAAAAGATAAAAAATATGCCGCCGAGGACGATAAACCGGAGTTGTTCGGGCTTGTCTCCAAAAAACACTTGAAAAGCAAATTTAGCCTTTTAGCCCTCAGCGTGGCCTCCCACTGGGCCTCTTTTTACTTTAAGAACCTGGCCGACAGCAACTACGACAACTATCGGCAGAGCGCCGACCCGGCGCAGATCGATTATTACTGGGATAAAACCCAAAAGTATGATCGCTATTCGGAGATTTCCCTGGCGGTCTCTTACGTCAGCCTGGCCGGGCTGATGTACCTGGTGATTTGGAAGTGATGCGCTTCCTTTCCGCGCAGGCAGAGAGTTGAGGGCCGCACAATCGAATAGCGAACTCCCGGCGCTAGCGGGTGAATGCCTGCTGAAAGCGAATTGTGAGAAACTTTCTTATTGAATTTGAGGTTGAAATCGGATTTAAAATTGTGTAAATAGTCTGCGTAAGAAGCAAGAGGGAGCCGAAGGAGATGTTTTATGGCAGCAGCTGAGCAAAGAGTGGAATACCTGGAAGCCGTCTTAGGCCAGTTTATTGTACAAACCAATACCGCGCTGGCGCGGATGGAACGTGGCCTTGAAAGTTTGCAGAAAGAAATGAAGGTATTCAAGGATGAAATGAGGGTATTCAAGGATGAAATGAGTGGTTTCAAAAAAGAATCGGAAGCGCAGGCCAGGCGCATGAATGAGAAATGGGGAGAGCTGGCGAATAAAATGGGCACCTTTGTGGAAGACCTGGTTTATCCCAGTCTGGCGGGGATCCTTCGCCAAAAATTTTCCCTGGAAGCGGAGATGCTCGGCATCCGCATTAAAAAACGCTTCCCCGGCGGCGCCAATTATGAGGCGGACGCCATCGCCCTTGCGGGGGAATATGTCTTTTTGAATAGTACCAGAAGCAGCCTGGACAACCGGGCAGTGAATGATTTTATAAAAGAGATTCCGCGTTTCCGGGAGTTTTTCCCCGAATATGCCGACCGCAAGCTCATCGGGATTCTGGCCAGTTTGTATATAGATGAGAGCGTCATAAAATACGCCGAGCGCAAGGGTTTCCTGGTTTTAGGAGTAGGGATAGAACTGATGGAAATCAAGAATACCCCGGGGTTTACGCCGAAAGAGTGGTAGCGGAAGCTCTCCGCTAAGATTGCAAAAAGTTATCATAAAAGCCTCATGCCTGTTTACTGCAAGGGACGCGGAGATCATAACCTTAAAAATCTAAAGGCAAAATTTGTGCGCTATCGCCGGATTGGACGATGAAAAAGAAAAAAACCATTACGGGCATGAATTGCTGCTCCGCCCTCGCCGCCCGGCTTTGCTGAATTTCTATCTGCACACCACCATACTCCAAATTTAGCCATGCAACCCACAAAACTCCAGGAGAAAGCTTATGCAGGATCGAAAGATAATAAACCTTTCTTTGCCGAGGGCGCTCTTGTTTTTGGGTCGGGCAGCCGCCCTGGGAATATTTCTTCTTTTTAGCGCCTGCAATCCCCCCGACACCGTTGACAAACCTGCCGCAGAGCTGGATGTGAAAATTCACGTGCTCGATACGGAAGAGAATCCCTCCGATGGCAAATTACCGGTGGTGATGCAGTTTTTCTTTGGCGGGAAGTATGTGAAATTAACCGGGAATGCAACCATCAGTTGCAACGGGATGCCGCTGCAGGATCAGGGATTGGGATATATGGGCCGGGTGCCTTTGGAGCCTGCCGGCGCTACTTATACCTTCCAACATAGCCGGGGCGGGGTAAATACCACCGTCACGGTGACGGCGCCGCCGCGCCCGGTCTTTACGCCGCCTACTGTTGAAGGCGCGACCATCCCCCGCACCAATAACCTGGCCATTCACTACCTGGCCGGAACCGGCAAATCCGTTCGCGGGCGGGCAAGCGATGAAACTAACAGCACCGATAACAGCCAGGATGACGACGGCATTCATGAAGGATTGGACGTCAGCGGCTTCAACGCCGGGGCGGGAACCCTCAGCTTGACGCGGGAATTTGAAGACCCGATTAGCGGCAGCGGGTTTCATTCGGTTGAGAATAAGTATAGCAGCAATAAGCGCATCAATATTACCTGGCAATAAGAGGCATGGCGCAGAGCGCATAGGGCATAGCGCATAGAACGTGAGAGAAGACCAATTTTGTTCTCTACGCTATGCTCTCTGCGCTCTGCGCATCAAGAGGCGAAGAATTGCCCTAAATTTTCTAACCTGGCCGCGTGTTCGGGGTGGGAAGAGAAATATTTTTCCAACTTCGAGGCGTTTGTATCCTGTCGCCGGGCTTTTAGCCGTTGCATGAATGATACCGCCGCCTTCGGATTGTATCCTGCCGCGTCGATGATCCTCACCCCGAATAAATCCGCTTCCAACTCCTGGTCTTGCGAGTAGGTGCTGTAGAGGAGTTTTGCCAGGGTTTTGCGGGCCAGCCCTCCCGCTACGCCCCGGCCCGGGCCCAGGTTGGCAACCACGCCGATAAGAGAATTGGCCACCATGCGATCCAGGGCATGGCCTTTGACCACGTGCCCCATTTCGTGCCCCAGCACAAAAGCGATTTCGGCCTCGTTCATCTCGCAGAAATCGAGCAGCAAACCGGTGATCAAAATAAACCCTCCGGGCAGGGCAAAGGCGTTGATCTCCGGGGTATTCAAAATATAAAAATTGAACCGCCGCTGCTTTTGCCGTAACCGTTCGGTAAGCCGTTCCCCGGTGTTGCGGATCGTCTCGGCTTTGGCAGGATCGTTATCGACCGGCAGTTGGGCAAGGATCTCCCGGGCAAGATTAGCCCCCAGCGCATATTCCGCCTCAATCGCTTCTTCTTCCGTTCCCGCCAGGGATTTGAACACCCAGCGGGCAGTGCCGTAGGTTCTCCCGGCTTTGCGAAATAATGCGTCCATCAATTTTCCCATAACACCCCGACGCCAAAACACCGTTTAGCGGTACCCAAACAGCACCGAGTAAATGATCAACACGATCAGCAGAATGCCGATGGCCAGGAACAGCCCGCCGAAGATTTTGACCGCCCGCTCCCATTTCGGAGTAATTTCCTTCTTCACCAGCACTTTTTTCAACCGCCCGCTGGCCTTCAGCTCTTCATATTCCCGGGGACGGGTGCGCTTGAATTCTTCCAGGGACAGCATTCCGGTGAAAATCACCGTATCCATCGGGAAAGAATCCGGGCGCAGGTGGGTGTTGAAGAAGTGCACCGTAAAGATAAATCCCACCGCCAACAGCGCCTCGTCGCTGTGCACGATCTGCGCGACGTTGATCAGCCAGCCGGGCAGGAAACGGGTGAAAAATTCCGGGAACCAGAGCATCAATCCGGAAAAACCGATCACCGCCACCCCCCAGAACACCGCAAAGTAGTCGAACTTTTCCCAGTAGGTCCAGCGGCCGTAGGCCGGTTTCGGCCCCGCCCCGAAAAACCATTTTATGGTTGCCCAAAAATCCTTCAAATCCTGCTTGTTGAACATCATGGACTCCGGCCCGAAGATGAATTTGAGCAGCGGGGTCTTGCGCTGCCGTTTCAGCTTGATCAAACTGAAAAGGTGGTAAGCAAAATATCCGAAGGTGATCACCGCCGCAAAGCGGTGGATGGCGCCGGCGGTGCGAACCCCGCCCAGGAAATCGGCCAGCGATTTAGCCCAGGCCATGCCGGAAAATTTCAGCATCATCCCGGTAAGCGCCAGGGCCATAAAGCTCAGGATCACGAACAGGTGGGTAACCCGCTGCCCGGCGCTGAACCGCTGGATGTAATATTTTTCCATTTGGGCGCTGGTTGCGGCCTGTTTTTTGTGCTCCCTGATCC
>WYBG01000597.1 GCA_011526015.1 Deltaproteobacteria bacterium
CTGAAGCCGATGCTGGGCAAAATCCCGATGGAGTTGCTGGTACTCACTTCGTCTTCCCAGAAATCGTAACTGGGAGGTACCGGAACTTTGTAATTATAAATATTTTGAATATCCAGGTATAGCGTCATGGTCAGGCTGCGAAAATAAAAGTAGCGATCCACCCGCAGATCCAAATGGTGGCCGGGATCCAGCCGGGCGGTCAGGTATTCTTCCGGCAGGTTCTGGATCAGGCCGGGATTCACGGGGTTTTCGGAAGGACGATATACCGGGGTGTAAGGAATTCCGGTAAAATAGCGAAATTTCCCGCTGATTTCCCAACTCCGGCTGAATTTGTATCCCCCGGAAAGATTGAAAATGAAGCGCTGGTCGAACTGGTTGGGGTACGCTTTTCCGTTCCCGGCGGTCAATTCGCTTTTTCCATACGAGAGGCTGAACTGGCCGTAGCAGGGGATTTCGGAGAACTTCTTTTGCAGCAGCAACTCCATTCCGTAGGCTTCCCCGGTCGCCCCGGAAGTCAGCGGAAAATACCCGAAAGATTGGAAGTCATCCTCCCGGCCGCCGTACCCGCCGCCGGTGTTGCTCATCACGATATAGTCGTTCACCCCGGCAACCGCGCCGGTGGGAAGATCGCGATACCTTTTGTAATATCCTTCCAGTGATAAGCGCAGGTCGTTTCGCGCCAGGTAATCCCAGCCCAGGATCAGCATATCGTTTCGCAGGGCCTTCAAATCCCGGTTAAACGGGTTTACGGTCCAGACATAGGAAGGAGACTGGTAATAGATTCCCCCGCTTGCTTTCACAGAATGCCGCTCGTTCAACTTGAATTTAGCCGCCAGCCGGGGAGCCACGTACCCGGGTCGGTTGATGAAGGAGAAGTAGTCGGCGCGAACCCCGGCGTTGAATTCCCATCTCGGGTGGGGGTCCCACTCCAGCTCCGCAAAAGCGGCGTATTTTTGCGCCCGGGCATCCACCACGTAGCTGTTTTCCAGTCCCAGCGCAGAGGCCGGCACCCGGTTGCCGTTGCTGTCGTAGATGGTATCGGCGAAGGTGCTGGTATTATCGTTCATGACCGTCTTGCCGGAAACGCCGCTGAGAAGCCCTAACCCCGGCGAAATAGACCAGTAATGTTGCAGCTTCAATCCCGTTTCCCGTTCATCGGCACGGCTGTTGAAATATTCGGTTTCGAACTCGTCCACCTGGCTGAAGCGGTATTGGTAAAAATTAACGTTGAGGGTGGCGTCCAGGTAACCGTGGTTGAACAGGCGGCGATAGTTTATCCCCCCGATCCAGATATCCTGGGTATTATCCATGATGCCGGCGTTGGTGACCCGGTTTTCTTCCGTTGACTGGTCGCGGTTCACCCGGTCAAGCGCAACCAGGCCGAGCAGGAAGAGTTTATCGCGAGGTGAGAGGTCATAATTGGCGAGCAGGTTGAAGTCGGTATAGACCGGCACAAAAGGCAGCCCCGCGGCCTTAAAAATGAAGTCCAGGTAGCTCTTGCGTGCGGATAAAATATAATTTCCCCGCTCTCCTAACGGCCCTTCTATGTTTGCGCCGAACTGGGTAGCGGAAATCAGGAATTTCCCGCCCGGGCGGTCATCCCGCCCGCGGGACATATCCAAACTGAGCACGGAGGACATTTTGTCCCCGTACCGCGCCGCGAACCCGCCGCTGGAAAACGTAACGTTCTCCACGAAATCCAGGTTGACGAAACTGAGGCTCCCGCTGCTGCTCCCCTGGGTGCTGAAATGGTTGATGTTGGGCACTTCGATATTGTTAACCACGTAGAGGTTCTCCGCCGGCCCCCCGCCGCGCACCAGTAAATCGTTGCGCCCCCCGGAGGTGTTGATGGCCACCCCCGGGAGGGTGGAAACCGTGCGCACCACGTCTTCGAATCCCCCGGGAAAGCGGCGAATCTCTTCTTTGGAAAAACCGATCACGCTGGGCTGGGTCTCCTTCTCCTCCACAAAATATCCCGCCGTAACCAGCACCGCCTCTCCCTGAACCGGTTGGGGTTTTAATTGCACGGAGAGATACGCGGGCCGGGTGTTGGTTACGATAATATCGGTTTTGATCTCGCTAAGGTACCCCAGGTAGGAAAACTCGGCCTGGTAAGCGCCGCCCGGAAGCTCTTCTATACGGAACTTACCCTCATCATTGGTAGAACCGCCCCTCTCTGTCCCGATGAGTACCACGTTTACCCCTGTCAGGGGCTCTTTGGTGTGGGCATCTATCACCATTCCGGTAATGCTGCCCTTTTCTTGCGCCCATAAGGCCGCGGCCAGAAGGTTCAGAGTTAGGAAGGATCGTCTAAAGTAACTATGCATTTGGCTTTTACCATTTTTTAGATTCTCATTGAATTCACTTGCCCGCCTGGTCGATCAATCACGAGCGTTTTGAGCGATTTCAATTTAATTCACTACCGCTATGGTTGTCAAGGTGAAAAATAAAATCGGCTCCCAGGCCATCAGAAGATTACATGTAATTGGACGTGCGCCCGGACGAGTCGATCAACAGATTGATCGGTCAAAAAATATTTTTTTACCCCCTAATTTCCTGTTGCGCATCGCATTTTTTTAAGGTATAATCATGCTGCATACTAATTTTCAGGATTTATAATATTCTAACCAAATCCTATTAGCAGGAGGTATAATCTATGAGTCGATCTCTCCGGAGGAATCATTGGATGAGGGTGAGCGGGTTTATGCTTATTCTGCTCGCATTCTCTTTACTCATCTGGGTAGGTTGCGCCGAAAACAGCCAGGCGCCAACCCAGTCGCAGACCGGCGATGAAAGCGCCGGGTTGAGTATTCTGAATGCGGAAGTGCAGAAAGTAATGGCCATCCAGGATGCCCATACGGCAGAATTGATGGCAAACACCGACGTGCTCGGCACTGCTACCGGGCTGACCGAAAACGGCGAGTTGGCGGTAATTATCTATGTGAATCTCGAAAGCCAGTCTTTCCAGAAAACCGCAGCCAGCCTTCCCGCACAATTAGAGCAGCGGCCGGTGATCATCGAATACACCGAACCGTTCCGCGCCCTGAAAAGCGGCGGCGGGGGCGGGGTCAGCCACACCGCCAAACAAACCCCGCCGATTCAGTTAGGCACCTCCGGGGGCTGGCGCTATGACCTGGCCAACGGCTACTGCTGCGGCGGGACCCTGGGTTCCCTGGTCAAGATTGGCTCCACCCAGTATATTCTGAGCAACTACCACGTGTTAGAAGCGGACATCGTGAGCGGCGGGAACAGCCGGGTGGCGCAGGCCGGCGATCCGGTGATCCAGCCGGGGCTGATCGACGTGTCCTGCAACGCCAATAACGCCCAGAACGTTGCCACCCTTTCCGGCATCAAGAGCCTGCCGGGGTCGAACGTGGACGCGGCGATTGCCCAGGTGATCTCCGGCATGGTGAGAACCGACGGCGCCATCCTGGAAGTGGGCACGATTTCCGCCACTACCGTTGCGGCGGCTCTTAATCAGGCGGTGAAAAAGAGCGGGCGCACCACCGGGCTGACCCGCAGCTCCGTCTCCGGCTTGAATGCCACCATCAGTGTGGCGTATGACAACGAATGCGCCGGCGGGGCGGCGTTTACCAAAACCTTTACCGGCCAGATTGTAATCAAAAACCGGCGCAGCGCGTTCCTGGCCGGCGGCGATTCCGGCTCTTTGATGGTACAAGACGTGACCACCAATCCCCGCGCGGTCGGGCTGCTCTATGCCGGCAGCAGCACCTCGGCGATTGCCAACCCCATCGGGCAGGTATTGAGCTTCTTCGGCGCTTCCATGGTGGGCAATTAAGTCTAGCCTGATTTTATTAATTCCACTTTTGGTAATGAAAACACCCGCACCCGCTCCGGTCGCGGGTGTTTTCATTGGGAGTGTGGTTCAATCAGACCGGGAAATTTTCGGGTATCCGCTAGCAGAGATGTGTCTATGGGTGCGAAAGAAATCATAGATCGGCGAAAAATCAAGACCAGCGGCTTACTGTTTGCCTTGCTCCTGACGTTGGGAGCGGCGTGCAGCGACAACCGCAGGCCGGAAACCGGGGAGCCAAATCCAATGCCGCAACGGGATATCAATGAAGTGATGGAAGCGCACGTTCAGGAATGGATGGCCATTCCGGGGGTGGTGGGAGTGTACATCGGAATGTTGGAGGACGAGAAGACGCTTTGCATCAAAGTGATGGTCATCGAAAAAACGCCGGAATTGGCGCGTAAATTCCCCAACTCCGTTGAAAATTACCCGGTGGTGATCGAAGAAACCGGGGTAATCCGCCCCCTTTAAGGCTGACAGTAGTCGTGAAACTCTCCTCCTATTCGCGTTTTTTACTCTCCCCATCGCGAATCGCAACCGCTCTCGCCTCCTTCGCCTACCAACTCATTCCTTCACCCTTAAAATAGTCGTGCAGCTCCTTTCGCGCCGCCAGGTTGATCCGTTCTGACCACAAATCCACCGGGTTCAAATCGTCGCCCAATACCGGGGCGTTGCGGGTATCCGGGGCAAAGCGGTTGTCCCAGGCGTGGTTGCGGTGATAGTCCTCGCTGAAGCGGTCTAAGGTAGGGGGCAAATCCCACAATAATTCTAACTTCCGGTTGGCGGCCAGCAAAATCAGATTTCCCAGCTGGTCGGGAGGCTCGGCCATGGGCAGGGCCAGCACTTCGGCAAAATGCTGCTTCAGGGTAGCGGCCAGGGAACGTACGATTAGATCGTGCCAGCCCAGGGCTTCCACGTTGATGGCCAGGACCCCGCCGGGATTCATCCGGGAGGCGATGAGGCCGAATACTTCCCGGGTAACCAGGTGAAAGGGGATGGAGCTGCTTCCAAAAGCGTCCATTATCACCAGGTCGTAAGTATCCGGGTGGGCGATCAGGAATTGCCGCCCGTCGGTATGGAAAACTCGCGCCGCGGCAGAATCCAGCCCGAAATATTGATAAGCGGTTTCGGTCACCACTGGGTCGATTTCCACGGCATCGATTGCCCAGTCTTTTTGGGCAAAGCGTTTGATTACCGACCCGCCGCCGACGCCGATCAAGAGCATCTTCCCCGGTTTCTCGTAAAAATGGCGGGTAACGTCCACCACGTGCACGTAGGGAAAAAGCGGTTCAAAAGATTGGGAATCCACGATGGTATGTATGCCCCCGTCGATGAGCATGTGGCGCCCGAAATCGGTGTCCACCACCCGGATTTCCCCATAGGGACTCTGTTTGACTGCCGCCACGCTCTCGCCGGTTTCCGCCGCGTCTTTGACGAGCAGCCAGGAAGCAACGATAGCGCCGATTGCCAGCAGCAGCGCCGCCATGGCGGCTCCTTTCATTTTTCGTTCTGTGGCCAGTCCCGCGGCGGCGGTAAGGATTAGCAGCGCGCCGATCAGCAGCACCAACCGGTTGACCCCGACGTTGGGAATCAGGAAAAAACCGGTCAGCAATGCGGCGATAACGCTGCCGATGGTGGAAACGGCGTAGAGGTCTCCGGCGGTGCGCCCCACCTCATTGAGGCTTTGGGCGCGCAGGCGGATAGCGTAGGGGCTGACCATGCCTAACAGCGTCAGCGGGGGAACGAAGAGGATAAACGCCGCCAGCAGCACCGCAAAGCGCAGTCCCAGGGGTTCGGAAATGGCCAGCACCGGGTGTTTGATCCAGGGAGTCAGGAGCAGCCAGAGCCCCGCGCCGGCTAACAGGTAGCAGAGCCGCGGCAGGCGCGCGCCGCGGTCCGCCCAGCGCCCTCCCAGGGCGTATCCCGCGCTCAAGGCCACCAGGGTGACGGTGATCAGGGCGGACCACAGGAACAGGCTCACGCCGTAGAAGGGTCCCAAAATCCGGGTTCCCAGGATTTCCACCGCCAGCACCGACGCGCCGGAGATAAAAACCAGCACATATAGAAAGTAATGCTTCATTTGCAAGTGTTCCTCTCTCATGTTTGATTTGATCAATTTCAAGATAACAGACTTTATTGGAAAGTTACTATTCAGCCTATTTGGCAGGAATAAAAGGTTTTTTTCCTAACATAACGGTCTCTATTTCATACTTTCTATGAATTATCTTCTCAGATCAACCCAGAAATGTTTTAAACGGAAGGGAGAAATTGGAAATGATCGTTCTAATTGGTGCTCCATTGTGCTTACACCTTTTTCCTCCCAACCTTCATTGGGTGGTGACAAAAGAGAGATCGGTTCAGGATTTTGAGTAATGGCAAGATTAACCTCTTTTAATATCTCATCAAATGTCATATTTTGAACGTAGCCAACCATTCCACAGGCATCATTACCTTTGCCATACTCATGAGGTTGAGTTATAAAGCGGCGAATTCCATTTTGAACATATTTTTCGTTTAGCTTCCAACTCTTACTCGATGGCTTTCCCAATCTTTTGCATTCCAATACAAACCGACGCTCGCAGAAATCTTCACCTGCCTGGTGATCTATAATATCCCAATAAAAGTCAGGTCTCATACGTTCACTCTCTGTTGGAATATTATCACCTTCATTAGGGGGATTCTTCGCATCATATGTAGGCATTTGATGTAGAAGTTGGGGTTTCTTCTTGCGATAAGCCTCGCGAAGACAAAAGTAAAACTCTCTATTCAGACTATGCCTTTGAAGATCATATTCATCCATCGGAAGCTCAGGTTTTCTACATAAAACCATCAAGGCTTCTCTTATAATCATAAATATCTCTTGCTTGTATCTATCCCAAAATGGTATCTGAAAAATAGAGGGTTGACGCATTTAACCTATTTCTTGTCTGGTTTCCTGGATAATCATTGTTTGAAGAAGTGTCGCCTCTGCATCTTCACGGGCAAGGCTACGGGTCCAGAGTCTTTGTTCGTCTCGTTTAATGATAAAAATATCCGTATCGGTAACAGCACGCACCATACCTTCTATATAAATCCTTGAGCTCACAGGATGGTCAAGGGTTGTGTCAAGACGCTCAAGTAACTTATGCCAGGCCTGTTCATCATCAGTAGATGAAAAAGAAGATAGCGGTTCCCCTTTTGATTGGGTGGAAAATATAACCGCCAGCATCGGTATGCGAGGTGGACGAATAATGCGCCAGCGAAACTCACCATCGATGGATTCCAATTCTCGGTTCCAAATTTGTAGAAAAGCGTAAAGATAGCCTTCCAATCCGCGTTCTTTATTTCTGTCGGCAGGTAAATCAACCATTGTTCCTTGGCCAATAGGCCAATTAGCAACTTGTTTTATGGCATTACTTTCATCCTCCCGATAAAAGAACTCCAGGCCAACCTCACACATATCGAGAACTAAGTCCCGTTCAGCTTCAGAGAGATCATAAAGCCGAAAGATTGCTTCATCTAAATGCTTTTCAAGTAGTTTCCGTCTCCCTTCAATTTCATCTTCATTTAGTCCCTCAGGATACAATAAATCACGTTTAACCGGATTCCAATTTCGTAAGTCATCTACTATCTGAATAATTTGCTGACGCAAATTTATGTCGCTGGGGAAGCGAATGGGCAAACTCATTAGCCCATCTTTTAGATGGATCTCGTGATGCCAAGTTCCCCAGGAGCTTGTGGTCATGAAAAAGTAATACCTGGCAATAGATGACCACAAAATACCTATCAATAGCTTACGCTCCCATTCTTCGGCATCTTCAACATTAATACCATGAATAGAATTTAAAAAACAGTAACTTTCATTTTCAAGTCGTGCAATAAGTTTTCCATCAGCACCTTCTGCTTGAGTAATCCCACGTTTTACTAACAACCGCCATCCGTCATAAAGTTCTCGATTGCCATAACAATGGACTAAACTTGGAACAGTTGCGAATTCAGAGATATTACCATACCTTTTGAAATTTTCAGTTAAAAGCACTCGATAATCTTTTAGCCATTTACTTGGCTTATGATTACCGCTTGCAAAGTCCCTTTCGAATCCACGTCCATAGCTCCACTTTCTTTCTTCCGCAATTGTCAACAAACTGTGCTCTTGAGTTAGAGCATTGACTAATGCCGCATCTCGATGATTACCCCACCAATAAATTTTCCAAAGAAATTCATTAGTTAAAAGTTCCGTTTGTCTTACCCTATGAAGGTCTGGCAAACTCAGAATAACCGTTTGGACTTGATCAATGACTTTTGTTTTTTTAGCTGACCAATACTGAATATGATGGGTAGAACTAACTGGACCCATTCTAAATTGGACAAAACAGAATGGGGAAATTGCTTTAAAAAATACATCTCTAACATGTGTAAAATTTACAACTTTTTTAATAATAATATCAGATAACCAGCGCCGACGAAATTCTACACTTTTTTCTTGTCGCTTGAAAAATACTCCTGCGGAAACAAGTAATCCACATTCGCCATCAGGTTTAAGGAAACTTGATGTACGGGCGATAAAAGCCTGAGAAAGCTCATTATCACCAATAGACCAATCGAACACTCCACACCATCTTAGAACATGTTCTTGAGCCGCACGAAGTTCGGATGTTCCTTCTCCTTTCTTTAAATAACCCCAGGGCGGATTTCCTACAATGACATCAAAAGAATTTTGATCAAACGGGAGGGTTTCTGATGAGTTGTATAGTTTTTCGAATTCAACTCGTCCTTTAAATCGATTGCTTTCGTCTAATTTCTCTTTTATGTATTCTCTTTCCGAATTCATCAGGCTGAATGAACTTGCTTGAAATAGCACCGGATAATGTTCATCGTCCTCAATTTGTTCTGAATCATAAATGAGGAATGGCAGAGGTTTTTTCCCCCCGGTTTGTTCAATTTGAGCAAGAATACTCTTAGGTTCTTGATAGTTCAGCAAAGCCAGGTACAAACTGAATGCGGCTACATGTATTGCTTCCTCGTTAATTTCAATACCTGTTATCTGGGTACGTAAGATTTCTCTCAATTCCGGTGTTATAAGGTGTCGTCTTAACTGACTTTCCTGATAACGAACAATGCGTTGAAATGCTTGCACCAAAAAAATCGCTGATCCACATGCGAAATCCAAAATTCTTGGCTTTGAAGCCAAACGTTCTTGAGTGAGAACCTGCGACAATACATACTCAACTAAAACGCCGGGGGTGTAGTGGGTGCCGCTATCTTTTTCACTTGATTTATGATAAAATTCTTCGTAGATGCTGCTAATTAATTCAATGGGAATTATTTCAAAATCATAAGCCCACAGAAAAAGTTTTGGGCGGTTTGGATCGGTGTTCCCTAACAAAAAACCTCGAAGCAAATTAAGATGATCTTGGGTAATTGCAGCTTCTTCACTCGGATCACGAGGAAACATATCCCCGTTGAAATGTTCGGCAAGCTGATGAAAGAGGGCATAAGTAAAATCTTTATTCCGGAGAACGCGCGTATAGCGACGATGTTCGGAATGCGGTGTAACGTCTCTTTCATCCGGTGTTTGCAAAACTTCTGACCATTCGGGACTCCAATTTGGGTAGTTTTTATTGTCAGCGACCTTCTGGAAATAATCAGGAGTTAATACACCGCGATCCTCCAAATAGCGCACAAATATAGAACGGCCAATGAGAGCATGTATATATCTTAGATTGACCTCAGGCTTAATATTAAGCAAAGAAACCCGCACAGCCTTTAGGTCGAGTATTAGCCTTTTATCTGCTCGTTGTTCTATATTTCCAAAATCTTTTTCAATGAAGAGTTGGCCTGACTCAACCTGTTCCCGACGATAAGCGTACAACATTTCGCTTACATCAGCAACTTTTTGGATGACATCTAATGGTTGAACCCTCCGCCACTCATCTATGTTTTGAACAGGCGGCTGGTTCAGGCTAAAGACTTTTAGCTCACCCGGTGTAGCAATAAAAAGACATTGTGGCCTTCCGATACACCACACTTGTCGAAAAACGTTAAGTAACCTCTCTTCACTGCCGTCAGAAGCTTCGCAAAAAACGATAACCGGGTCATTGTCAACAAAGAATATTTTTTCTGCACCAACCTTCGCCGCAATTGTAAGCCATTCACCTTTTTCAAACCAGTGATCATATTCCATAGTATTTGAATCCGGTTGGGCAACGGCATTTAATAAAACACCTTCGGTGTAACCCAGTTTGCTATACACTTCTTCCAAAAACATCGAAGACGAGAATTCTTTGTTGTTCGTATTTTTCATCAGTCTTAAACTAATAAAAATTTCTTATACTTTGTATTTTTCAGCATAATAGATGATCACTGCTTCAAAACAAACCAGGTTCTTGTTCTTGAAAATACGCAAATCAGTGGAAAAAGCAAATCAAAAACCATCCCCTAAAGTGAACATAAATACACCAAATCTTAATTATAATAGCCGAGAAAATCAATACTTTTAAAAAATTAGCTGTTTCTTTGTCGTTTACACAAACATAACAAAAAATAAATCTGCAACAATTATTTTCGTGAATTTTTTTTACATTCGCATGATGTACTATTTTACAGCCGCTTTAAAACGCAGGGTTTAAGCGGGGTTTGACTCATGCCAAACTGGTACTGAGTTTGCAGATTAAACCGAAGATAAAAACAGGAGGTTGTCCATGCGAAAAGGAGTCGCACTTATTTCAGCATTAGTATTTTTAACAATATTTTCCCAGCATTGCCAAAAAAGTACCCCCGCCGGGAGCGATTTAAATAATCCTGCGGGCCGCGGCATTTTGCGGATCAGCCTGACCGATGCGCCGGGCGATTTCGAGGCGGTCAACATCACCTTTTCGGAAATTCAGGCGCATATCGACAGCCAGTGGGTTACGGTTCAGGATACCCCGAAAACCATCAATTTGTTGGAGTGGAACAACGGCCAGTCGATTGTCATCGGCACCGCGGAGGTGCCAGCAGGGCACTATTCTCAAATTCGTTTGAAAATCGACAGCGCCGAAGTGGTGGTGAACGGGATCACTCACCCCCTGGACGTTCCCAGCGGGGCGCAAACCGGCTTGAAGCTGAACGCCCATTTTATGGTCGCCGAGGGTTCCACCTACGAATTGATCATCGATTTCGACGTGAACCGCTCTATCGTGGTCACCGGCCCGCCGAACAATCCCAGCTATAAACTCAAACCGGTCATCCGGGTGGCGCCTAAAGCGATCACCGGCTCGATCTCCGGAACGGTTCTCAATTACCAGAATCTCCCGGTCGCTTACGCCATCCAGGATACCGATACGGTAACTTCATCCCTGGTGAGCGGGGATACCGGAAAATTTATGCTGGCCTTTCTGCCAGCGGGATTCTATACCGTCCGCATCGAGGATACCGGTGGGTTGTCTTTTACCAAAGACAGCGTGGAGGTGGTGGCGGGAACGGATAAGGACCTGGGGTTGATCACGCTGCAATAAAATTGTGTTCTGGTGTTCAGGCGAACCCTCAACATACTGCCCGAATCACGGGTGAAGTATTAAAGGTTCATTATTTTTGCCATCCTTTATACGGCAAAGAAGTAGAAGTATTAGAACGCCAGCGTCATGGTGGCGAATATTATTATTTAGTATTGTTCTTTGACAATTCCCGATGGTTGTTACCGGCCTGGATGACCGACGAGGTTATCTGCCGGGCTTTGGTTGTTCAAGCGCGGCCAGTTTGTTCGCTTTCGGCATTGCGATCGTTAGGGGAGCATCTGGATCAAGGTTCATAGCGTTGGATCGTTATTGCTTCTTTTTGTGCTTCTGGAAATTATTGAGCGGTAAAAAGAAAAGGAGCAATAGATGTCTCGATATCGATCTGCTGAACAGTTGGAACTCTTCGATGAAGCACTGCCTTTAGAAGCTGTTTTAAAAGTTGCCACGAAGGCTCAAAGACACAAAGAAGCCACAAAAAACATCAAAAATCTTAGGGAAATCTTGGTGTCTTTGGGTCTTAGTGGCGAAAATTTAGACTTCTAAAACAGC
>WYBG01000598.1 GCA_011526015.1 Deltaproteobacteria bacterium
CATTTCACCGCTACGCGGTTTTGAGGCTTTACCAACCCCGGCAGGGGTGACATGTTTATAGAAAAAGCGATACCGGCTGATCTTTTGGAACCCCAATCGGGGTGACATAAAATCATGCCAAATTCTTTAAATCGGGAAGTTATTTTATCTGTGCCCCTAAGCAATTACGCTGATATAACCGCTTCCGGTTCGGCCAGCAATTGCAGGCTTTTCACAACATGGTGAATTTGTTTTTCGCTCAGTTCCGCAAACATCGGCAGGGAGAGGTATTCGGCGGCGCATCGTTCCGCCACCGGGAATACGCCTTCCCGGTATCCCAGAAAATAATACGCTTGCTGGAGATGCAGCGGAACCGGGTAATGAATTCCGCAGAAGACCTCTTTCTCCGCCAGTTCCCTGATTAGCTGGTCGCGTTCTTTACTGCGAATGGCGTAAATATGATAGACATGCTTGCCATATTCCGCCTCCGTGGGCGTGATAAAGCGTTCATCGTCCGCCAGTAATTCGTTATATAATGCGGCATTCCGGCGGCGCATTTCGGTCCATTTCTCAAGATATTTCAATTTTACGCTCAACACCCCGCCCTGAATGCCGTCCATGCGGGCATTCCAGCCCACGATGTCATGGTAATATTTTTTTGATTGGCCGTGGTCGCGAAATATGCGCATTTTTTCCGCCCACTCGTCGTTATTGGTAACAATGCCGCCGGCTTCGCCATAAGCGCCGAGGTTTTTCCCGGGATAAAAACTGAAACACCCGATGTCTCCAATCGATCCGGCGCGTTTTCCCTGGTACTCTGCGCCGTGCGCCTGGCTGGCGTCTTCAATAACATACAAGTTATACTTCCGGGCAATTTTCATAATGGCGTCCATATCCGCCATCTGGCCGAAAAGGTGAACCGGGATAACCGCTTTGGTTCGGTGGGTAATGGCGGCTTCCAAAGACCAGGGATCCATATTGTAAGTCTGCTCATCCACATCCACAAAAACCGGCTTAGCGCTGCAAAAGGAAATCGCTTCCGCCGTCGCGATGAAGGTATTGGCGGCAGTGATCACCTCGTCGCCTTTGCCAATACCGACTGCGTTTAATGCCAGCCAGAGGGCGGAAGTGCCGCTGCTGACCCCCACGCAATGTTTTGTTCCGCAAAACTGCGCAAAATCATCCTCGAAGGCTTTTACAAAGGGGCCGCCGGCAAATGCGGTATTTTCCACGACGGTTAAAATTGCCGTATCCACTTCTTCTTTGATCGCCCGGTATTGAGCTTTCAGGTCTAAAAACGGTACTTTCATGCTACAATCTCCTCTTTTACGGTTCTTAAAATTTTTGCAGGATTGCCCGCCGCCACGCTATGGGGCGGCACATCTTTGGTTACCACGCTTCCGGCGCCGATCATCGCTCCCTCCCCGATGGTAACGCCGCATAAAATGGTGGCGCTGGAGCCGATAGAAGCGCCTTTTTTTACCAGGGTGGGGATGCATACCCAATCCGCTTCCGTTTGCAACTGCCCGTTTTGAGCCGTTGCCCGCGGGTAGGCATCATTAATGAATGTTACATTGTGGCCGACAAAAACGCCGTCCTCAATCGTAACTCCTTCGCAAATAAAAGTGTGGCTGGAAATTTTGCAGGATTTGCCGATCTTCGCGCCTTTTTGAATTTCCACAAAGGTTCCGATCTTGGTATTATCCCCGATTTCGCAACCGTAGAGATTGACGAAATCATACACTTTCACATCCTTACCGAGTTTTACATCCGGTGCGATTTTTTTCATAAGAAGGTTCCTCTTTTATGTTTGAATAATGGTTTTGCCACTACTCGTTCCACAACTCCGGTTGTGGAACGCAATGGGGGAGGTTCTGCCTCCGGTGATGTGCAATTTATGCTGCGCCTCTATTTTGTTCATTCCGGCTGATGCACATCCCGCAGTAAATCGAATACGGTTTTTACGGGGTTGAAGGTGAGGATGGGAACTTCCACAAAAACGCGGTATTCCAAAAAGCCATGGAACCGTTCCAGAGACCGGGCAGTTCCAGTGCTTTCACCTCTTTCCGCCAGTTCCGGACTAAGCGGTTCGGAAATTTCGATATTCACGTAAGTGCTCATATTAGAACCATTTCGAGATGCGTTTGGGAAGCAGATTTCTTTCATTTAACACCGTACCCAGTATATCCACGTTGGAAGCGGCCAGAAGCGCCTTCGCTTTTTCAAAATCTTTCCAGGGGGTGTTGCCTGCCTGCAAAACCAGCACAATTCCATCGCACAGGCCGCTCATATAAACCGCCTGCTGCGACGTTAACAGCGGCGGCAGGTCTAAGAAAATCAGATCGTAATGGGTTTTGACCGCTGTCAGCAGAGAGGGAAATTTACCCTTTAGCAGCGAACTCATTTTTTCAATACTTATCCCTCCATTGGTAATAATATGGAGAAAGGAGTCGGGAATGCTCTTGATCAGCCCATTCAGGGGAACCGAATCAAGCAGCCACTCCCCAAGACCGTTTTCCGGCTGTTGCTCGAAAATGGTGTGAATGGAAGGGTTTTCAAACCGGGTATCAATTAGCAAAACTTTGTATTTATCCATGATTCCCAGTTCGGGCGCTTTAGGCGAAGCCAACAGAGGGCCGGACGCAAACTTTTTATTATTGACAATTGCCTCTGCGGATAAAAAAGAAATCAAGGCTGCGAGCGTAGAGGTTCCTTCTCCTCCACGGGTAGCGGTAATCCCAATCGTATAAGGGATTTTTCCCAAAACCTCTGCATAAATATTCTCAACAACGTTCCGTACATTTAGAAGCGCCTCGCCGGAAAACTTAGCGGATGAAGCCGGAAAGACCACTTTTTGTTTTGCAACGGCGCCATTCGGAGTCTTATCTAGCGGGCCCTTTTTGCCATCGGGATATGCCGCTCTGTTGTGGTTATCTGCAAGAGCGGCCGATTCTTCCCAGGGGATAAGCCGGGAGTCAACCATGCCCTCTTTTTTAGCCCTTTTTAGAACTTCATTAATAAAATTCATTATTCCAACACCCCTATACTCAGTTTACACTGTTAAGAATGCCGAGACTGTTCGCTATGAACAGGGCAGCCAAAAGAACAATTATTTGTACTGCAATTGCCAGAAATATGAAACCCAAAGTTTTACCCGTTGAACGCTCATTTTTGGCGGAAGCAGAATGATCCCTGATAGCCAATTTAACAATTTCCGCAATCTCTTCTTTCGTTGGCGAATCTCTTTTTGCAAGCGGCTCCGGTTTGGGCCAGTCAAATCGAGGTATTGTAGGGACAGGCTGGTCCAAATCCTTAATCAAATCATTCAACTCGTTAGAGAAAGAAATATCCTCCAGGACAGCTTCATCAACCACTTTCGGATTTTTCTCAGCCCGCTTACTTTTCCTGCGGGATATTTTGCCGTTGTCTTTTTCTGGCAAACGGGTTGAAGCGTCGCTAAAAGGCAGATAACTTTCCAGTTTTTTGGAAACGTCATCGAAACTCAGCTCTATATCCTGGATAACATTTTTATCAATTTCGTTCAGTTCCCTGGCATAACCCATTAACAACGCATGGTCGCATAAAAGATTGATTCTCCGGGGAATCCCTTTGGAGAGAGTATAAATTTCCTGAATCGCTTCCTCGGAAAACAGAATTTTCCCGTTATCCATTCCGGCAATCGCCAGGCGGTGGCGGATATATTCATTGGTTTCCCAAAAAGACAACCGTTGCAGTTGATACCGCAACCCGATCCTTTCATGAAGCTGCCTCAATTGGGGAGACCGCAACATATCATCCAGTTCCGGGTGGCCGATGAGAAAGATTTGCAAAAATTTTTCATCCACCGCCTCAAAATTAGAGAGCAGGCGAATTTCTTCTAAAATTTCCTTCCGCAAATTCTGGGCTTCGTCAATCACCAAAATGGCTTTTTTACCGGATTTGCTGCTGTAGGTTAGATACTCATGCAGCTTAAAAACCAATTCCGACATGGTTTCCTTGCGGTACGGGATCCCGAATTCGCTGCAAATATTCTGGATCAAGCCTTTCGGGCTCAGAACCGTGTGAAAAATTCTGGCGATCAAATACTCGGAGTAATTTTTATTGATGGTGTCCACCACCGCATTGATGATGGTGGTTTTCCCGGTTCCCACTTCGCCGGTCAACAGCATATACCCGGTTCTTTCCGTAATGGCGTAAAGAAATTGTGAGTACGCCTCCTGGTGGGTTTTGCTGTAGTAGAGGAATTTGGGATTGGGAGATAGCGTAAAAGGATTGTCGTGTAATGCGTAATAGTTTAAATACATTGGGATAGTTCTATTTTATGATGATTATAATGGGTTCGCTTAGTTTAGTCTTTTACTACCTTTGCTTCCACCAATTCGATGTCTCGAACGGCGCCTAAAACTTTGACGCCGGAATATTGCTGCAATTCCTCGATGGAATGTATGGAATGGTTGAAGTATTCTAAGATAAATGCAATGCCGATTGCGGCGGAAAATCCGAACATCATCGCCAAAAAGAGGATCACCGCTTTTTGGGGCGCCACCGGTTTTAGCGGAACCACCGGCGGGCTGATCACCCGGATTTTGGCGTCCCGTTCTAATTTTGACAACGAAATTCGCGCTTCCTCGCGCTGTTTCAGAAGAATCGAATAAATCTCCCGGTTATCGTCGATTCCGCGGTTGAGCTGGTTAAATTCGTATTCCCGTTGGGAGAATGATTGAATGTCGCGGTTGATTTGCTCCACGGACCGCTGCAAGGCCAATTCTTCCGCACGCAGGGCTTCGATAATCGATTCTTCCTGATCAACGATATGCTCCAATTCGCCTTTAATTTTTGTTTTTACCGAAGCGATATTTTGTTCCAGTTCAACCACCTCTTCGTAGGCAGGTTTATAACGCAGGAGTAATTTATCCCGGCGAATTTCCATATCCAGCAGTTCCGCTTTCAATTGATTGATATAATTTTCCTGGGCGTAATACTCGCTGGCTTCGGTGGAAGGAATATTGATGTACATTCCGGAATTCATCTTTTCTTTAATCACCGCCAGTTTGGCTTCTTTCCCGATTCGTTTGGTGCGCACTATGGTCAAACTTTTTTCATAATCCAGTAATTTGGAATGGAGAATTTCGCTGTGCATTTCCGGGGAGACGATTTTTTCCTGGTCTTTATAATCCGCCAGGCCCTGCTCCAGTTCCCGCAGTTTTTCATCGGCAACCCGCATCTGCTCTTCGAAGAACTTGTACTCCTCGCTCTCGTTGTACACTTCGGAACGATAATCCACATACACTTCAATAATCTTATTCACAATGGCCGCGGATTGCGCAGCCTCCCCGGCGCGAAAGCGAATTTCCATGACATTGGTATTTTTGGGATTATATACTTCCAGGTTTTTGCCGAACTCCCTCACCGCCGCGTTAAATTCCACCGAAGGTTCATTCTGTATTTGGGAGCTGTCTTCATCCGCAGTTTGAGACAGATTTAATTCCTTTACCACCCGCACGGCTACCGGGTAACTGGTAATCATCTCTTTTTCCGAAGTAAGCCAGTCGTCTTGCAGCCAGGGGTTCAGGTTCATTTTAAACAGCAAAGCCTTTTGTGAGTCGCTTTGCCGTTCAACCACAATCTTGGCGCTCGTTTCAAATACTCGAGGAGCGAGAAAGCTATAGGCGACGGCAATACCCATCACCACGGCGATAAAAGAAAAAATGAATCTGCGCCGCCGGTGCAGGATAATTACCATTTGCCGGAATTTCGCGATTCTTTCAGCCGGCGTTTTATAGGATTGATTTCTATTCAAAATTCTCTCCGATTAATACAGCCTGTTTATAACATCTGCAACGTAAATTGATCTGAGAATCAAATCCAGCGGGGGGTACACCCCGGCGTACACCTGTTCCAGGAAGGTAACGGTGCTGCCCAGGCCGGTTTTGGGAATATAAATCACGTCGTTCGGCTGGATTTCGATATCATTATTGACAAATTGTTCTTTACCGGGCGCATTTACCGTTCGCCGTAAATCCAATTTTAGCGGAACAACGGTATTGTCTTCCCCCTTCCGCAAAACCATCACGCTTCCCAATGCCGCCATATTGGAAATACCGCCGGCGACGGCAATTGCCTGTAAAACGGTCATGTTGCGCTGCAGCGGAAGCCCGCCCGGCCGGGTGACCTCTCCGAATACATAGACCTGGTATCCGCCAAATTCCCGCACAATTACCGTCACCTCCGCCTCGCGGAGGAATTCATCATACCTGGCGGTAATGAAGCTGTCTAATTGGGCGGGGGTCATGCCGGCTACGTAAAGCTCTCCCACCTTTTCCAGGCTGATTCTGCCGTCGGGGCGCACTTTAATGGTTTCATTAAAACGAGCGTTGTTGAAGAATTTTATTTCAACAACATCCCCGTATCCCAGGCGGTATTCCTTAAGCTCCCCGCTTTCGGAAGCGTTCGGCGCCGCTAACGCCGGGTAGGAAGCAAAATCCATTTTGGATGCGGAGCGGCTGGAACAGCCGAGCAGCAGCAACATCCCTGTAAAAATGAAAAATCTGATCATATTAAAACCTCTTTACCCCGGTTTTTAATCGACTCCTCCGCAGCTTCTAAAATTCGAACCACCATCCACCCCGCCTGGCCGTCCGCGACGGAGTTATGGCCGTTTTCCAAACTGTCAACAATTTTGTTAATCTCAACGGTCAGGGCCTCGGTGGAATCGATTTTAGGGCAGTACATATCCCCGGTGCGATATTGCACCAGCATTTTATAGACTTCATCCGCGCTGACGCTTACCTCAATTCCCTTATCATAGATATGCAGTTTCTCGGTCGGTTTATTGTCATCCCAAACCACCATTTTTTTGCTTCCGCCGATGAGCGTCTGGCGGATTTTTACCGGGGACATCCAGTTGGCGTGGATGTGGGCAATCAAACTTCCCGGAAAATAAACCGTCAGGTAAGCAACGTCTTCATATCCCTTTCCGAAGTGATCCGCCCCGGTCGCCACCACGCCGACCGGTTTCTGGTCGGTTACATGGTTCATAATCGAAATATCGTGCGGGGCCAGGTCCCATAATACATTCACATCTTGTTGAAACAGCCCCAAATTGACCCGGGTGGAATCGTAATAATACAAATCGCCGATCTCCCCGTTATCCACCAGTTGGCGGATTTTTCGCACCGCGCCGGTATAGACAAAGGTATGATCAACAAAAATTTTCAGCCTTTTCCGCTCGGCTATGTTGATCAAATCTTCCGCCTGGGCGCTGCTGCCGGTCATCGGTTTTTCGATCAGAACGTGTTTCCCCGCTTCCAGCGCTTCTTTCGCAATCTCGTAGTGGGTAAAAACGGGGGTGCAAATTGCCACTAAGTCAATTGACGGATCATTAATGACGTCTTTGTAATTCCGGGTAGTCTTCAGGGATGGATAATTCCGGTTGATCGCTTTCAGGCGGTCCTCTTTCAAATCACAACAAAGGTCGATGTGGGTGCGGGGATTGGCGACAAAATTTCGCACCAGGTTCGGTCCCCAGTATCCGTAGCCGATTACTGCAACATTAATCATGGTTTTCCTCCTGGAGGGTTAGAGTGCGCCTTTTGAGTTGAGCATTGACGGTACTGTCTCCAATACCAATCTTATATCCAATAAAATAGATTGTTTTTCCACATATTGCAGATCCAGGCGAACCATATCATCAAAACCGGTTTTGCTTCTTCCGCGCACCTGCCACAGGCCGGTAATGCCGGGTTTTGCTTCTAAAATTCTCCGCAAATGCCAGCTTTTATACATCTCCACCTCGTAAGGGATCGGGGGGCGGGGGCCTACCATGCTCATGTCTCCTTTCAAAACATTGAAGAATTGGGGGAGTTCATCGAGGCTGGTTTTTCGCAAAAACTTGCCGATCCGGGTGATGCGCGGATCATTCTTCAATTTAAAAAGCGGCTCATCCTGGCTTCCCTGGTTGCTCTGGCCGTTTTGATCGTTGATCAATTGTTTGATATATTCCTGGTGGATGCGGGAATCCGAATTTACCCGCATGGTTCTGAATTTATAGAAGGTAAACGGCCTGCCGAACTGCCCCAGGCGGGTTTGCTTGAAAAAAACCGGCCCCCGGGAAGTCAGCTTGACCGCGATGCCGATGAGGATCATCAACGGCAAAAAGAGTATGATATTCAACACTGCGGTAGCAACATCGAAGCTTCTTTTAAACAGCCGGTAACGCAGCTGCCGTTGATTTTCCCAAAAAATATCCCCGAAAATCGGCAGGGTGAGGGCAATGGTTCCATTTGAGGAGGGCACGATGCTCCAATCCATATGAAACTCGGAGCGCATGCGGTGTTCGAGTTTGGTAAATTCTTTCTGTAAATTTTCTTCGAACTCCAAACAACGAATGATCACCGGGGTCGCTTTTACGGCATCGAAATCGGTTACCCGCTCCAGCGGGTAGGAGGATAAGCTGATTGTTTTGATCAGTTGGATATATTCCCTTTTATTAAGGGCTTCAAAATGCTGGTAGAGGGTCTGTGATATTTTTTCGATAAACGCCTTTGCCCCGTCTAAAGAGGTATCGATTAAAAGGATTCCGATTTTGTAGGGATTGATCAGATACTTTACATCATATTCCCGGGTATGATCGGAAATGAAATGAATCAATTTTTCAAGAAAATTTTGATATTCATTATCGGATAGTTGAAATGCTTCCGGCGTGGAGTTGGATAGATCCATTAAAATAAATGATATTGGTAACCCCGTACGATTGCTGCGATTTCTCTCCTTTTTAAGGGCTTTATAAAAATCTGCTTCAGCGTACCACCCTGTTTGCTGACTCACGGCTGTTTTGAGAATCTTTTTTACAGAAAGTCTGGAGTTTCGAATGATACCCATACATTAATCCTGATTTATAGCTTTGCGGTATTAGCAGGAGGACTCTTTATCATATCTTTTCCCAACATTGGCCGGATATAGCTCCGCCCCGTCGCTTACAGGCCCTGCTTGGACATGCAAAAAGTTCCTCCCGGGTTTATCCGGAGTGCTTTTAATCAATTTTTACAACTCTTTTTCGCGCC
>WYBG01000599.1 GCA_011526015.1 Deltaproteobacteria bacterium
AGTTCGTTCGACTGAATTCCAGTCTCCTACATACCCCCAACACTCGATATGGGTGGGTAGCTAACCCTTACCCAACAGGGACTTTCACCCTGTAAGAAGCACCAAGCTTCGCTTGGCGCGCTAACGCTCGCCACTCCAGTTTATATTTCCTGAGTTGGCGCTGTATGATCTTTGCAGAAGCTTCCTGCAGATCGTTAAGGTCGGTAGGGCATGACACAAATACTGGTATCTTGATCCTGGGGAGATTCATAAAGTCACCTTGATAGCTTTCTTGATTAAGGCGACATGGGGGTTCATTGGTCGCAGTGATTAGCCATTGGCTTAAGAGCAATGTTGAAGGTAAATTGAAGAAAAATAAACCTGGATAAATTTTTCCTTAAATATCAAACTTTATCCATATAGCCATCAAAATGACCATCAAGAGCAATGAAATATAAAATCCTGAGACATTAAACGTAAATAGAGATTTTATACTAATTCTTAGTTTATCTTTGAAAGGCATATTTTTGAAAGATAGTACAAGTGAAGGGACCTTGATATCCGTAATATCTTGTTTATCTATAGACTCATTAAACCTATTACTATTTAAAAACTCTTCGATTTCTATTGCTCTATTACCGATTCTTTTTTGGAAACTTTTGAATGTGTTTTCAATTGACCAAAACATGAGCACTGCAAAAATACAAACTAAAAGGTAGTCTATTCTATTTTCTTTGGCAGAAACTATTAGAAAACCAGAAAAAATTGTCACCGCCCACCCTTTAATTTTGAAAGCGATTGAATCATAGCTTTCGACTTTTCTTTGTAGTAGGTCTATTTCCTTCAAAAGGAGTTCAAATTTATAATCAAATTTGTTTTTCATAAAGTCGCAAACCTTTCTTAGTATAAAAAAGTTAGCGAGAGAGAAGGGAGATTGTCAAGAGGGGAGAAAAAAAAGGAAAAAGGAAGAAGGGAAAAGGAATAGGGGGGATTGGGCGGTTATTTCAGGAAGCGTTTCTTTTGTACGTCTTTTTTGCGCTCCTCGGCGAGGACTTTGAGGATGTTTATGTAAACGCGGGTTTCGTCGCGGTTCTGGCTGTGTCTGGCCAGGGTGGCGGCGGCCTTTTCTTTTTTTGGGGGGGATGGAAGCAACTACGGCACACTATTAGAACACCCGGGGGGGATATTTGATGAGTCGGCAAAAGCGGCGGGGCTATAACTTATTGTTTTTCTTTAGTACGCCCGGAGGGACTTGAACCCCCAACCCTCAGATCCGAAGTCTGATGCTCTATCCAATTGAGCTACGGGCGCAGCTAATTTTACGATGCAGCGCCAATTTAAGCGGCGGCGCTAAGCTTTGCAATCGCAAAAGGAATTTCCCCTCATTTCTTCCCCCGGGAAAGCATCTCTTTCAGCTCCCGCAGTTTCAGCAGCGCGTCGATGGGGGTGAGGGTGTTGAGATCGATTTTGCGCAGCTCCTCCTCCGCCGGGGAAGGTTTCGCCAATTCAAACAGGCTGAGCTGGTTTTTATCCGCTGCCGAACCGGCCCGCGGCTGCGCCAGCTTGGGGGTGCGATTGGGGGTTATCTCGTTCGATTCCAGGTTGTGCAGCACCTCCCGGGCGCGCTCGATCACCGCCTCCGGCAGCCCGGCCATCTGGGCGACGTAAATGCCGTAGGAGTTATCCATCCCCCCCGGCTCGATCTTCCGCAGAAATACCACGTGGTCTTCGTACTCCTTCACCGCCACCCGGAAATTCTTGATGCGCGGGTAGAGCATCGCCAATTCGGTCAATTCGTGATAGTGGGTGGCGAAAAGGGTCTTGGCGGAGATTTTTTTGTTGTGATGCAAATATTCGGTAATCGCCCAGGCGATGGAAAGGCCGTCATAAGTGCTGGTACCCCGCCCGATTTCATCCAGCAGGATCAGGCTGCGGGGAGAGGCGTTATTCAAAATATTAGCCGCTTCCAACATCTCCACCATGAAAGTGCTCTCCCCGAAGGCAAGATTGTCGGAAGCGCCCACCCGGGTAAAAATACGGTCCGCGATGCCGACCCGGGCGGATTCCGCGGGCACGAACGCGCCGATCTGCGCCAGCAGCACGATCAATCCCACCTGGCGCAGGTAGGTGGATTTGCCGGACATATTCGGCCCGGTAATCACCATGATCTGGGTATCCCGGCCGTCGAGGTGAATATCGTTTTCGATAAACGGCTCATCCGGAGGCAGCAGCCGCTCCACCACCGGGTGGCGTCCCCCGCGAATGACGATCTCCTCGCCTTCATCCACTTCGGGCTTGACGTAGCGATATAACGCCGCCGCTTCCGCCAGAGCGGCCAGGCAGTCCAACTCCGCGATCAGGCGGGCATTTTTTTGGATCACCCTCCCCCACCCCGCCACCTGCTGGCGGATTTGCTGGAACAACTCATATTCCAGGGAGGCCATTTTTTCTTCTGCGCCGAGCACTTTTTCTTCGAATTCTTTCAACTCGGGGGTGATATAGCGCTCCGCATTCACCAGGGTCTGTTTGCGGATGAAGTAATCCGGCACTTTATCCTGGTGGGTCCTGGTAACCTCGAAATAATACCCGAACACCTTGTTGTAGCCAATTTTGAGCGAGGAGATGCCCGTGGCCTTACGCTCTTTATTTTGCAGTTCTACGATCCAGGATTTGCCCTCCCGGCTGATCTTGCGCAGCTCGTCTAACTCCCCATGAAACGCTTCTTTGATAATGCCGCCCTCGGTGAGGGTAGGCGGGGGCGTCTCCACGATGGACCGCTCGACCAGAACAACCACCTCATCGACGTTTTCTAAGTTGCTGCAGTAATGCTCCAGGGGCGGGTATTCGGTATGTTGCAGGATTTCCCGGATCGGTTTCACGAAACTGAGGGCGTTTTTCAAAGTGACCAGGTCGCGGGGGGTGGCGCGGCCGGTAGCAATGCGCGCCAGCAACCGCTCCAGGTCGCTGATATTCTCCAGGCAGGCGCGGATATCTTTGCGCAGTTTGGCGTCGTTGAAAAACACTTCCACCCGGTCCAATCGCGCCTGAATGCGCGGCAGGGAAATCAGGGGATAGGTAATGATATGCTTCAGCAGCCGCCCGCCCATGGGGGTGATGGTGTGGTCGAGAATGGAGAGCAGGGTTCCCTCCTTCCCCTGCCCGATGATCGGGCTGGTAATTTCTAAGTTGCGGCGGGTGGAGGCGTCCAAGATCATGAACTCGTCCGGGGAGATCACCGAAAGCTTCTGGATGTGCCGCAACTCGTTCTGGAAATTCTCTTTGCAATAGTGCAGAATCGCCCCCGCGGCAATGACGCCCAGGGGGAAACTCTCCGCCCCGAATCCTTTCAGGCTGGGGGTGCCGAAATGCCCGGTCAGCAATTCGTAGGCAAATTTGTGGCTGAAGATCCAGTCGTCGATGCGGGTGAGCACCGCGGGGACTTTCTTGTCAAAGGATTGCTTCAACGGCTCGAATAACTGCTGCGGGAGCAAGATTTCTTTGGGAGCGATTTCCTGAAGATAATTCACCAGGTTCTCCAAATCCACTTCGCTGAGGTAGAATTCCCCGGTTGAGAGATCCCCGTAACTGACCCCGGCGCGCTGCCCCTGCAAGTACACCGCCGCCAGGTAATTATTGGTTTTGTGATCTAAGAGTTTCTCCGAGAGCGCGGTTCCGGGGGTGACGATCTCCACCACGTCACGCTTGACCACGGTTTTGGCTAATTTGGGGTCCTCTACCTGTTCGCAGATCGCCACCCGGTGCCCGGCCTGCACTAATTTGGGCAGGTAGTTGTCCAGGGCGTGGTAGGGAAACCCGGCCAGGGGAACGTCCGCGGTTTTGCCGTGCGAGCGCTTGGTGAGGGCGATGCCCAACACCCGGGAGATGATTTTAGCATCTTCGTAGAAGGTTTCGTAAAAATCTCCCATGCGGTAGAGCAATATCATATCCCGGTACTGCGCTTTGATGGCGAGGTACTGCTCCATCAGGGGCGTGGTTTTAAAAGAATCTTCCGCCACGGCGCGGGAACTTTCAGAATGGTTTTTATTCGACATACTTTTGTTGGGTGCAATAGAGCAGTGGGCGGCGCGTGATAAGCTCTACTTCACCACCCTGCCACACACCCATTGCCTTTCGTTCCGGCTCAAAAACTATTTGCCTGTTTCCGCTTTTAACTCTAACTTTTTGCTAAAAGTAAGGAATAGTGATGCAACCCTGCAAGGAAATAAATATGGAAAGCGCAGCAGCGCGGCAGTCGCGCCGTTCCCTCCCGGCTTTTTTGCGCCGGGCGACAATTCTACTGGCTATCGCAGCCCTCTCTGCCGATGCCGGCGCTCAATTGAAAGGCGATTGCTGGGTGAAGACAAAGGAAGATATTCATGTGGATGCGGGCCTCACCATCAAAAGCCCGGAGGTGGCTCCTCTCTACCAGGCGTTGCAGGTGATTGACGGGATCATCAAGAAGAACCCCTATTTTGTGACCCTGCCGGACATGCGCTACCGCAACCACATCTACATCGGCGGCGGCGCGCCGCGCATCGCCCAGTTGAACTCCATTGCCTACAACCGCAGCGGCTGGACCGGCGAATGCGACCTGATCCCGCAGGCGGATCGCATCGACGCCGGGGATGCGGGGGTCTCTTTTGCAATCAACCAGCTTCACGCGATTCTATTGCCCAAAATCATCCATGATGAGCAGTTGGAAGCCTATGTTGAGCCGGTCCTGAACGGCCACATTGCCGGCAATCCTTTATATAACAAGTACTACGTGCTGCTCAGCCTCGGGAACCGGCTGCCCTGGATTCCCCTGGCCGTGGCAGAATATCTCGATTTTGGGGAGCGCGACCTGAAACGGAGAATCGCCGGGTTCGAGAAAACAAAGGCGGAGAGAAAGGAGATCGATATCGATGAAGCAGAAGTGCAAAAGTTTTACGAGGAATTGAAAAAGACCAGCACCTCGGCAGCCGAAGAATATCGCAAAGCGATGTTATCCATCAAACAACAAGCGCCGGAGTGGGGAAAGAAGGCGCAGCAACAGGATCAGGAAATCGGATCGCGCCTGCAGGAGGAACTGGCTTCGCTGCGGAGATTTCGCGCCTCACTCTCCCGCCGGGAGTTACAGGCGCAGGCTCGGGTAGGCTCCGGCAAATTCGGCCTGGCCGCCCCGGAGGACCACAATCCCCAGGCGCTGGTGAAGCCTGACCCGGCGTTTGGCTGGGATAGCAGCGACCCCAACCGCATCCAACTCATTGTGGTATTTGCGCCTTATCTCGGCGATCTCAACGCCCATCCGTACAACATTATTCTGCATCACACCCTCGAAACCCTCGATTACACGGCGTTAAGAAGCCTATTGCGATAAAGCATCGGCAACATCCTTTTTACTCCCAACACGTTACTTGTTAAGCCAGGCATCCAACAACTCCCAAAACGTTTTTCTTCCGTTTTTGCCCCGTTTTTGCCCGCCCAGCCACTCTTTTACCCGCTCTGCGGCCATAATTCCCACCGGGCCTTCATAAATGCCCCCGTCCACCAGCCCGTCATAAACCCGCACGGCGATAACGTTTTCCCCCTCGAACAAAAGCAGATCCGGGGGAATGTCATAGACGCGCAACTGTTGCCACTCATCGCCGCGCACCGGGGGGCCGCCGATGGAGGTAAAAGTCCCGGTCTTGCCGATTCGTCTGCCGTTCAGATAGGTTTCATCCAGATCGTCGATCTTGCCCAGCAAAAGCGCCAGTTTCTGTCCCCGGTAAGTAGCAGGAACGGTGAATCGTTTGCGGTACCAGGCGTAGCCGTCGTAATGGCGATAGCCCTGCACTTCCCAGCGCAGCGGCACGACCAGGTTCTTCCAGGCGCGGTCATCAAAAGCGGGGTCTTTCCATTCCGGCTCGTCGCCGGTAGAAAATTTCCAGGCACCGTCCAGCGGAATATCCATCGCCAGGCTACTTTGTAAAGTATAGATTCCCACCCTGCCTTCCACAATCCCGCCGGCCAGCTGCATATCATATACCCGCACGGCGAGTACATTTTCTCCCTCTATCTTCAAATATTCCGGGGGGATGCGGTATTCACGGAATTTTGAATAAGCGGTTTCCATTCCCGGGGGAAAAATTCCCGAAAAACCGATCAGGTGGCCGTTCAGGTAGGTTTCATCGGCGTCGTCGATGCGGCCCAGGTGCAGATAAAGCGGATTCTTTTCGGTACCGGGGGGAAGTTGAAAGCGGATGCGGTACCAGGCGTAACCGTCGTAGCCCGGAAAACCTTCATCTTCCCAGTTGGAAGGAACAAAGATGCTCTGCCACCCGTTGTCGTTGAATCCCGGCCTGGCGCATTCCATATTATCGCCGATCTCGAATTTCCACCTGCCGCGCAAATCTACCAGACGTTTCCACTCGTCCGCCTGAAGTGAGCCGCAGGGAAATAGAAAAAAAATGCTCAAAAACCCGCTGGCAAGGGTTTCCAAAACACTTTTTCTGAAATGTGCGATCATCAGCTTCATAAAATTATCCGGTTTCCATCCAGGCTTACCTGCAAACTCTTTTCGAACATCCGCCGGTAAATTACGCCGTTGATACATTCCGGTTGTCACGTACAGGTAAAATCTTATCACCGATTGTCATTAGGCCTTATTACTTTTTAAGTTGTTGATAAAACTTGACATGTTCATTTGCCATCAATGGCCATAAGGTTGTCATTCCCGTGAAAACGGGAATCCAGGTCGTAAAAATTGTGGATTCCCGCTCAAACTTGTGCCCGTATGTTTTAAACGGGCAACATGCGGGAATGACAGGGGAATAAAAAAATCAGTTCATAAAAAACAATTAATGCCAATTAAGGCAATGGCGCAAAAGTCACCCTGTCATGGATTCCCGCTTTCGCGGGAATGACAATTTACGTGCTTTTCATGTCACTCCCGCGAAAGCGGGAGTCTATAAAATATCTCAGTTCCTGGGTGCGCAT
>WYBG01000104.1 GCA_011526015.1 Deltaproteobacteria bacterium
ATTTTCCGGGAAAGGAAGTGCTGAAAATTGCCCCGGATCGCCCGGATGCGTTGTTGAAAACGGAGGTTCATTAACTGGAGTTTAGAGTTTAGAGTTGCAATGCTTTTCCACTTCCCACTTTACATTTTTCATCCCCGCATTCATGGGGACAAGGTTTCCATTGTACACTTTTTACTTTCCCGTTCACAACCGTGCGCTTTTGTCATTCCCGCATGTTCCCCGCTTAATACCTGCGGGGACAAGCTTTAGCGGGAATCCAGGGAAAATCAAGCCTATGGATGCCCGATTAATACATTCGGGCATGACAAATTACGCTAAATTCGCTGTTTTTAAAAAAGTGCACGGTAACAAAACTTTCCCTCAATACTTCTGCAATTCCTTTGGCACAAACCAGTTTTCTACCGGGTTCATCCGGTAATATAATCGGCGCTCGTCCTTGTGCACCGCCCGGAACTCCCGGAAACGGCCGTCCAGCCCGACCAGGATGCGTTCATCAAAAAACAGGAAAATGGCCGGGTTTTCCCGCACCGCAAAGGTTTGAAAGCGCTGGTAAATATTCCGGTGGAGCTCCTCTTTTTCGCGTACCAGGCTGAACAAACGGTTCAAATAGCGGTTCTGGTAATTCGGTTTTTCCAGCCCCGCTCCCAGGATGTTGAAGAAAAAATCATCGAACGCCTCGAAAAGGTAACGGGGATCATAACTATAGGCAAACAGGAGAGACTGGTAAGCGCCCTGCCGGACCAGCGTTTCCTTGCCGTCCGGGGCCACGGGAATCGGCTCCACGTTCATATTCAATTCTGCCAGGTTGATCTTGATCGCCCGGGCAATGTTTTCTTCCAGGTGGGAGTGGCGGGTAAAGTACAGGTTAAAGGAAAGCGGCTGGCCGTTTTTTTCCAGCATCCCGCTCTGCTTGTTCAAACGCCACCCCGCCCCGGCCATCAGGGTTAAGGCGTTCTGGGGATCATACTCTTCCCGGTAGAGGGAGCGCTCGTAATAGGGATTGGACTCCGGCAGCAGGGTATTGGCCACTTTGCCGACGTCTTTCATAAACCGGTTGACGATGTCCTGGCGATTGAGCGCTAGGCTAATGGCCTGCCGGACTTCAGGCTCGGAAAACGGGAAGCGGGTCAGGTTGAACAGCATGGTGTAAACTTTGGTCTCCGGGCGGGGAACCGGGAAAAGCGCCATCCGCCGGCCCATCAGCTCCCGGATGCGGTAGAGGGTGTTGGGGTCCGAAAATTCGATATAATCTACCTGCCCGTTTACAAGGGCGTCGATGAGGGCCTGTTCATCGGGAAAGAACAGAACTTTAACCCGGTCCAGAAACGGCCTTCCGGAATAATAGTGGGGATGGAACCGCAAATTCATCAGGTTTTGAGTGAAGGATTCCAGAATGAAAGGTCCCATACCTACCGGCTCCTTTTCCTCGAATACCCGCAGCCCGGTCCGCAGGGCGGCCTGGTAATAATTTTCCGGAACAATGGGGATATCGGCCAGCTTGGCCCCGAAGTTCTCGTCCGGCTCGAATAACTCGAAACGCACTTCCAGGTCTCCGCTGCATGAGATCGATTTGATATTGTCGAAATCGAACTTGCGGTTGAGGATGAATCCACGGTATTTTTTCAGCACCTCGAAGGTGAATTTGACGTCCACGTTGCGCAGGTTGGAGCCGTCGTGAAAACTGATATTGCGATCCAGCAAAATTCGCCATACCCGGGGATCGTTCTTTCCCGGGCTGGTAATGTAGCGTTCGATCAAGTCGGGAGGATTCAGCACCTTGTCGGGAGTTTTGGTCAGGCCGTAACCGAAAATCAACTGGAGAATTTCTTTTTGGGCAGGAGAGTAAATTTGAAAAGGGTTGAGGGTGAAATTTCTATCTTTCAGGATGCCGATCACCAGTTGATCGCCATAGCTTTCGATCCCCAGGGCAGACGGTTGGCCCGGCAGCGGGGAAGGCGCCAACACCGCGATCCACAGCCAGAATAAGATGCGACAATAGTTGCCCAATAACGTTCCCTCTTTCAATAGAACCCCATAATACGCACGGGAAATTATAAAATCAATTTCTAATCGCTCCATTTCGCATGATGAAACCCTCCTTGCAATAATATTTGAGGGATATTATATTGTGCATCTCTTTTGAACCATGAATATGAAAGGATAAATAAGGAACGGGTATGCAAATAGATGTCAAAAAGGTAAGTGCAAGCAAACGGCAGATCACCATCAAATTAACCCCGGACGAGTTGCGGGAAACAGAAAAGGACGTTATCCGAAACCTCCAGAAAAAAGTCACCCTCCCGGGTTTCCGCAAAGGGCACATTCCCCCGGGAATGTTCCGGCGCAATTTTGGGGAGGCCATCAAAGCGGAGCTTCCGGAGCTTGCCGTCGCCAAATATTACTCGATAATGCTTAGTGAAAACGATCTGAAACCCATTGGCGTGGGAGAGATTACCCGGATCGAATTCAAGGAAATCGAAGAAGGAATGGAGTTTGACGTTGAGTTGGAAGAAGAGCCGGAAATCGAGTTGAGAAAATATAAAAATCTGAAAGTCGAAAAAGAGATCGCGGTGGTGACGGATGATATGGTCGATAAAACGCTGTTGAATATTCGCAAGCGCTTTGCCACGGTAAAAGCGGCCGATAAGGCCGCCAAAGGGCATTTCATCACCTTCACCGCCCAATTATTGGGAGAGGGCGACACCCCGGTGATCGGTAAAAAATATGATCAAATCACCCTGGAAATCGGCTCCGGTGACTTTGACCCCGGTTTCGAGGAACAGTTGATCGGTATGGAAGTGGGCGGGGAACGGATTATCCGTCGGATGGTTCCGCCCCGCCGCGGGGAAAAAAGCCGCGAGCCGCTTCAGGAAAGTTATAAAATAACTGTTGAGGCCATCGAAGAGCGGGAGCTGCCTCCCCCGGATGATGATCTGGTAAAGAACCTCGATGATGAGAAAATCGAGACCCTCGAACAGTTGAAGGATGCTTTGCGCAAAGACCTCCAGTACCGGCTGGAACGGCGTAGTAATTCCCAATTCTACAGCCGCTTAGCCGATGAAGCGCTGAAGGAAAATCCCTTTGATGTGCCGGATTCAATGCTCAACCGGCAATTGGATTCCATTGTGGAACGGGTTCAACAACGCTACCCCGATGAAAAAATCGATGAAGACCTGGTGCGGGAAAAGAACCGCGCCGACGCCATTTATGCCCTGCGCTGGTATCTGCTGAAAAAGCAGATTGCCAGGGCGGAAGGTCTCTTTGTTACCGATGAAGAAGCGCTCAAACTTATCGATTCTTTTAATATTAGCACCAAGGAAAAACATCAGCGGAAAAAGAATAAGGATTATCTCTATAACTTGAAGCAGGATTTGCTGGAAGAGAAAATCCTACATTTGTTGTCGCAGAATGCCGATATTGTCGAAGTCTATGTTCAACCGCAACCGGAAGAAGAGGGAATCATTCCGGTTTAAGCGACCGGGCGGCTATCTTGTTCGCCGCCGACAAAGCGTTCGGCGAATTTAGTGGTTCTGATTTTTTCGATGTTTCACCCGGGTTCAAAAGTCCCCCAGGGCCTTTGACCAGTTTGAAAACTTAAACGCTGCGAGGAATCATACATGCCCTTAGTTCCCATCGTTATTGAACAATCCGGGCGTTCGGAACGCGCCTATGATATTTATTCCCGCCTTTTGAAAGAGCGGATCATCTTTCTGAGCTTCCCCATCGACGATACCATTGCCAGCCTCACCATTGCCCAGCTTCTGTTTTTGGAGGCGGAAGACCCGGAAAAAGACATCTACCTGTATTTGAATACGCCCGGCGGGTGGGTAACCTCCGGCCTGGCGATTTACGACACCATGCAGTACATCAAGCCGGACGTGGTGACGACCTGTATTGGGCAGGCCGCCAGCATGGGCGCTATTTTGCTGGCCGCGGGGGCAAAGGGAAAGCGGTTCGCCCTGCCCAATGCCCGGATTATGATTCACCAGCCCCTCGGCGGGGTGGAAGGCCAGGCGACCGATATTGACATCCACGCCCGGGAAATTTTGAACATCCGCGACCGCTTGAACCATATTTTAGCGGAAAAAACCGGCCAGCCCCTGGAGAAGGTGGAGCAGGATTCGGACCGGAATTTCTTCATGTCCGCCCAGCAGGCCCTGGAATACGGGATCCTGGATGAAATTCTGGCCAAACGGGGCGGGATCGAGAAACTGAAAGCGCGGGAAGAGGAATAGGCTTTTTAGCGGGCAAGCGGGTAGCTTGCGGATTCCGGATGCCAGATGCCGGGTGCGCGATACTTGATGTCGTTAACTACTCGGCGGGGCGCTCATTCTTAGAAAATGTGTAACATTTTAGCGCTATGAAAAATTCGGAAATTTTGGCCGCTTATCCTTTCGTCTGTCATTCCCACGAAAATGGGAATCCATATTCTAAGCCACTTTTCTGGATTCCCGCCTTCGCGGGAATGACATTTGGCGTGAGTTTTTCAAAGGGCTAAAGTGTTACGAAAATGTTAATTTAATACCGGTATCCGGCATCGGCC
>WYBG01000600.1 GCA_011526015.1 Deltaproteobacteria bacterium
AAAAATCTTTCAGGGAACGCATTAGATAACTCCTCTAACATTATTCAAAAAAATTCAATTGCTTACGCATAGATGGAATATAAAAATTAATTCGACCAAAAAGTAAGTTATAATAAGACACCAGGGGGAAATTCAATACTCCATCAATCCAATACTCAGTGCTCATTTTCCCTGGCGATGTCAGGAGAGTTAATGATTCCCCTGCTTTCACGCCAGTTTTAGTAGCGGAATTTGCCGTGCCAACCGAACCGTAATTTCCGACACCATATCGGCTAAGTGAAGCCGCCGGCTCGAAACTAATCCAGGATATTTTCTTCGATCGAATAGCGAACGAGCTCGGCGTTGCTCCGGTAGCCCATCTTTTTCAAAATTCGGATCCGGTAGGTGCTCACGCTGCTCACGCTCAGGGAAAGCTCCTCGGCGATGCAGGTTAGTTTTTTACCGGCGGCGATCATTTTTAACACCTCCAGCTCCCGAACCGTGAGCAGCTCATGGGGTTTTTTGCTCTGATCGCGTTGCAGCTCGGAGACTAATTGCTCCATCACCACGGTGTTAAAGTGCTTATGGCCGGAAAGTACCTTCTTCAGGACCAGTTGCAATTCCCGGGGCGCCCCATCCTTGGTAAGGTAGCCGTGCGCGCCGAGTTTCATGGCCTGCAAGGCATACTGGCTCTCAGGATGAAAGCTCATCATCAACACCCGGGTAGCCGGTTTCAATTGCTTTAACTCTTCCAAAATTTCCAACCCGTTCCTCCCGGGCATGGAGATGTCTAAAATGACCGCATCATAATCAGCTTCCAAAACCATTTTCAGCACTTCCTGGCCGTTCTCGGCTTCATCGATCTCCATACCTTTGAACAACTCCATGATCGTGTCCCGCAATCCCCTCCGGAACAAAGGATGATCATCGGCGATAAGAATTCTGGCCATCTCCTCTCCTTCCGTTTAGATTCCACCATTCCCCTTTTGGATCTTTCTAATCCACCATCTGTTTCTGCCTTCCGATTGACGGTTATATGAGTTCTTTTTCCGAATTAGCCTGCAAATGGGTGTAATATTAATTCCCCCGGCAAGTGCAGGTACTCCCCGAATGGTTTCGTTACAAAGTGATGCTTCTCCCGGCAAGCTGTTCCTTGATTTGTTTCGTAATCGCCCCGTACGCGTGAAAAGCGGAATAATCTGAAGAAAAAGTCAAAAGGTTTGGATAGCGATCAGAACCAGCGTTGCCAGAGAAATGAGCACCGTGGCGTTCCGGAAAGTCAGCCAGCGCTTTCTGGAAACGTACACCTGGTCGCCGGATTCCAGGCCGATATCGTCCAATCTCTTGCCCTGCTTCAGGAATTGCTCGGCATCGATGTCTATTCTCTTATCTCCCCGGATAAGCAGGAGCTTCTTTAAATTGGCATCCTGGGTTTCCCCCCCGGCCATGGCGATCAGGTCGGACAATTTTTCCACCCCGGTGAGGTAATACACCCCCGGCGTGCGCACCTCCCCGAGCACGTTGATCTTGAACAGCGGCTGCACGGTCAGTTCCGGGTTGCGGTAAATGGCGGTGTATTTTTCGGCGATTTCATCGCGAATGGCGGCAAAATCCCGCTTCTGCGCCGCCACCAGCCCGATATAGGGCAACTGGATGTTCCCGTCCTGCTGTACCAGGTAATCGCCGGAAATTTTATCGCTGATATTAAAAGCGGTTATCCGTACCCCATCGCCAGGATTCAGTTGTTGGGAGAATGCTGTTTGCAATAGAAACAGGGCAATAGCCAATACCGGCAAGCCGAGCTTCATCAGGTTAGAGAGAATGAACTTTTTTTCTGGCTGGTTTTTCATTTTCTTTCATTCACCAAACACGCTTTGCCTAATATACTCGTTAAGGGTTGAAAGGTGCATTTTCTACCAAATCCAAACGCTTGTTCTTAAATGTCTTATTTATCCTTTATCCTTCAACCTTTATCCCTTAATGAGTATATACACTGACCTTTGTGGCAAATTTAACAAAAATCGATCAAAAATCAATGTGGTTTCTACAAAAATCAGGAGGTCGAAAGCGGGCGCCTTGTGCTTAGCTCCTCTTCCAAACTGGCGACATTGGCTTTCCAAATCCCCTCCAGATAAGATATCTCCCGCTTGCGGTAGTACCTTTGCAGGTACCAACCGGCCAGAAAGCCGAATACCATGGCAATCCCCCAAAAAACGCTGATTTCTGCAATCAGGTACCACATGGTTAATCCCTTTTTTCTGTGGCGATAGCGTTATAAAAAGCCAGCGGCGCGGCAAGGAACCCCTTCCTGGGGATTCTCATCTCCCTGAGGTCCTGCGTTGCCGCTGGCATTCTCAAAAAACCAGGTGCTTGCCGGTCATTCAGGCTCGCCCTTTGCGACCGTGAATTCCACCCGGCGATTTTTTAACCGCCTTTCCGGGGTGTTGTTGAATGCTTCTGCGCCGGTCGAATCGGTATGCCCGGCAATCTCGACCCGGGCCAGGGAATCTTGTTGTAATGCTCCCGCAACTAAAAATCAATCCTTATTAATTCGATATGAAGTTACCCCAAAACCTCAAAAAATTCAAGATCAATAAAACCGCTTGATAATCAAGAATATATTTTAACTGTTGTTACGCAGAACAGAAAAATTTAAACCCATGGTTCGATAAACTCACCATGCAAAGGGCACAGTGGGAACCGAGGAAAACAAATATTTATTGGCGTGATACTGCGCTGGAAACCAAGATGTAATATTAGCCCCGGCCTTCCTCCAAAGGAGCCGTTTCGCGGCGGGGTAAACTCTTCCGAAAAATGAAAACTCTGTTTTCTCTGTTGCCTTTTGCATGGTGAGTTTATCGAACCATGTGTTATAATGCGTAACATCAGATTTTAACATTTGCGCCGGCGGCTAATGGCGATTATTGTTTTAAATTTGATCAGGACCAGGCGGGAGACCATATTCATCTCCAGGACAAAAATAAAGAATCGCGATACTCTTGTATTGAAGGCCATCAGAATAATGGCTTGTTGATAGAGATATATAGATTTTCAGAAAATTATTTGCCCGGCTTGTAATGCTTCAGGCCGGCTACTGTGAGCCTGGCGATAAAGGCAAAATGATTGAATGGCAAAATAATGTTTGATGTAAGGGTTTGAATCATTTTGC
>WYBG01000601.1 GCA_011526015.1 Deltaproteobacteria bacterium
GCGGCGATCTGTTTTATCCGCGCAATGTCCTGGTCGCGCATCTCCTCCCGGCCCAGGTTGCAGCGGATAATGAAATTTTCCTCCTCCTCCAGCAGCGCCAGTTCCCGTTGCAGATCCTGCTCCAATTTTCCGCTCTCTTCGCTGCTCTGCGCCCCGCTTTGCAGCGCCGCTAATTTACGCCCCAGCATTTCTTTCTCTTTTACCTGCCGGATGAGCTGGAAGCGGGTTTTTACCAGCTCGCTGCGGTCGAAAATGGTTTCCAGCTTGCGGGATTTGTCCACCACGTACTCCGGGGTGGAAATTTTGCCCACGTCGTGCATCCAGGCGGCGATGCGCAGCTCTTCCAACTCCTCTTCGCTGAAGGCCACCTCCGCAAAAGCCCCTTCCCGGGCCTCGTTGACCTTGCGGGCGATCATCATGGTCAGTTCGGTAACCCGGCTGATGTGCCCGGCGGTGTAAGGGGATTTGGCGTCGATGGCCGTGGCGATGCTTTCGATAAAAGCGTGGAGCAGTTTCTTCAACTCCGCGATCAGCCGGGCGTTCTCCAAAGCGATGGCCGCCTGGGAAGCCAGGGCCACCACGGTCTGCTCGTATTTCGCGTCAAAGGGAATTACTTCCCCGGTTTCGGGGTTTTTGGCGTTGAGCAACTGCAATACCCCGATCACTTCGGTTTCCCGGTTCTCCAGGGGAATTACCAGCATGGAGCGGGAGCGGTAACCGGTGCGGGCATCGTACTCCTTCGGGCCGGTGAAGTCAAATCCCTCCGCCTGGTACACCTCCGGAATATTGACGATTTTTTTATTCAAAGCGCAGAAAGAAGAAACGTTGGCGAGATTGGGCCGGCCCTCCACTTCTAAGGGAACCGCAGGCAGGTCGATTTCCCGGCCTTTTTTACCCCCTAAAAAGGTGTTCAGGGTCAGGTTTCTCAGAATCTCGAAACGCAAACATTTGGCCGCGTCATCCACGGTATAGAGCGTGCCGGCGTCCGCATGGGTAAAAGACATCGCTTCTTCTAAAATCATTTCCAGCAGCTTTTGGATGTCTTTTTCTGCCGAAAGGGCAATTCCGATCTCGGTCAAACGCTGAAGATGGCTGATCTGCGCTTCCGCAAACATCCGCACCTCTTTGACCACGGTATCCAGCAACTCATTGAGTTGCGGGCTGGCAGAGTAGTTGGTGAAATCATCCATGATCGACTCCCATACGCTTCAAACGTTGAGGAAAGAAGCATTTCTTCACTTTAGCGAAAAAACCGCAGGAAGAGATTCCTCTCTCGCGATACGGTTCTTCAAAGAAATGATAAGACAACTTTCAGGACGCGACTTCAAAAAATTCCGCTTCCTGGTTTTGTAAAATGCGGTGAACTTCCGGGGCGGAGTGGCTTGCCATAATGTTTTCCCGCACCTCCGGTTTGGAGATGATGCGGGAGATACGGCTGAGCAGGCGGAGATGAAAACCGGCTTCGGTTTCCGGCCCTACTAATAAAAAAATAATATGGGAGGGTTTATGATCGAGAGATTGGAATTCTACCCCCCGGGGATGGATACCCAGGGCCAGGCTAAACTCTTGCACGGCGTTCGACCGGCAATGGGGTATGGCCACCCCGTTGCCCAGGCCGGTGCTCAATACCTTTTCTCTTTCCAGGATTGCAGCGAGGATTTCTTCCGGGTTGCGAATGCGTTGATGTTCCGCCAGTACGGTAAGCAGTTCCTTGATCACATCGATCTTGGAGGACGCTGCCAACGGGTATTTGATGAATTCAGGCTGGAGCAGGTCGATCAATTTCATGATATACCCCTGTAGTTAACATCTACCCTGGAAAAGAAAAAAATATACGACAAAAAGCGCCCCGGAACCAGAATAACTTGACAAGACGCCGCGTATCCTCGATAGCAAACGCATGAAGGTTGTTTTTCGCTTCCGGGAAGACAAAGAGCCGATGTAGCCCCGGCAACGGCATACATAATCGTTTTTTTTCGCTCCGGATAAAGGAGAAAAATAATTTGTTTTATCAGCGGGTTATATTAATTTTGTGAAGTTCTCGGAAAGGAAACGTTCACAATGACGGAAATAGCCGGGCAGGCTCTTTTCAAAGGTAAACTGTTACAAAACCAGAAGGAACTCCCCATGCGCAGCAAAATGATCATTATGGCAGCTTTTCTGATGGCGCTTCTTTCCCTGGCAAAGGCCCAGGAGTTCAAAGACCCTTTCCGCTACCCGGAACAGAATTCTCTGTTGGGCGGATTGGGGGTTACCTGGATCGACGATCAACCCTACACCACCTTTACCATTGCGCCGGATATCGCCATCGGGAAATTCGGGGTAGGCATTTATTTGCAGCTTCTGTTCGATAACCAGAACAATTGGAAATTCCGCGACATCGAGTACAAAGATGGGGCGGGCATCTTTCGCATGATTCGTTACATCCGCTATGGCCAGAAATACGACCCCCAGTTTTTCCTGGTCGGCACCATCGACCGGGCCACCCTGGCGCACGGGTCCCTGGTGTGGAACTACAACAACGCTTCCACCTACGATAAACGAAGAATCGGGTTGATCGCCGACCTGGATTTAAACCGCGGGGGATTCGAGACCGTGTGGGGGTCCATGTCTTTCAAGACTTTCTGGGGAGCGAATCTTTATGTTCGGCCATTACAGTTTATGCAAAATGCGCCTCCCATCCTCAACCGCCTGCGCATCTACGGAACCTACGCCCGCGACGGTGAAATTCCCAGCGGGCAGCAATTGGATTCTACCGACGCCCTCTCCGCGTACGGCTTCGGTGTGGATCTGCAATGGCTAAAAATCGCCAACCTGAGCAGCACCATCTATGCCGACTATTCCCAGATTGTGGATTACGGGAACGGAAAAGCCCTGGGGATCGATTTCGTATTTCCCAATTTCGTGGGCATTTTCGGCCTCTCGGCCAAATTCGAGAAACGGTTTATCGGGTCCCGCTTCGTCCCCAGCCTGTTTGGCCCGCTGTACGAGTTGAACCGGGAGTTGGGCGTGCAGAATTTCCTGGAGAACAGCCCGAAAACCGAAGGGTACCTGGGAGAGTTGGGCGGCCACGTCCTCAATCGCATTCTGCTGTTAGGCAGCTTTCAAAAGCTGAACGGGGTGCCCGGGAGCGGGGTGCTGCACCTGGAAGCCTCCGCCCCGACCTTGATTCCCCGCATCGAGCTGCGCGGTTATTACGATAAAAGCGGCATCGAGACCTTTGAAGACGCCCGCACCCTGGATACCCGCTCGGTGTTGAGCGCGGAGGCCAGCTACCAGATGTACTCGTTCTTCTACTTCACCGCCATTTACCGCTGGTACTGGCTGGAAAACCCCGATCAGCCGGGAGAGTTCAACCCCGTCGAGCGGTTCGAGCCGCGCATTACTATGCGGTATAACTTTTGACCTGGTACTATCACGTGATAGCACAGCGTAAACCTGAGCAAAAAATCACCGCAAAGACCCCGGCCATCCGGGGCAAAGAACATAATGTTGATTTTTGTGAATATCAGCAGGATTTTCGGGCGAGAACTCTCTAAAACCTCCCCGTCTTAGCGCCTTTGCGGTAAAAAAATACCTGAGGTTTACGCCTGTGCGGTCTTCCGGGAAGAGGGGGGGAAGGCCGGGGTGGCCTGCCACGCATTCAGGCAGGAGAAGGGGAAGGCTGAGTGGATTTTTCCCCTGCCGGAACCGGCTGCGCCTCCTTCTCGCCCGGTTCACAAAAGAAATCCGGTATTGATTTATTCCCTCCTTTATTTTAGCTTTACAGCGACGTTATATCCCCGGCAAATTTTATTCGATTCGCAAGACCTCAAAGGTTTTTTAAATCTTTGAGGTCTGGTTTACCCCGGTGAAAGCCATAGTCTGCAATGATTGGAGAGGGCGAGATGCAAAAATTTATCCGCCTCATTAAAATCTGGAAATTGCTGCGCGAAAAACGGTTGATGAGCGCGCCGAAGATCGCCAAAATGTGCCGCGTCACCGAGCGCACCATCTACCGGGATATTCAGGCGCTGTGCGAGGCAGGGGTGCTGCTCTCCTGCCACAA
>WYBG01000602.1 GCA_011526015.1 Deltaproteobacteria bacterium
AAGAAAAAATACTAAGAGTAAAAATATTCTGTTCATGGCTAATTACCTCCAATTTTAGGATTATTCAAAATTTTCTTCTTTATGGAAATTAACTGACAGCGCCGCATCTCTCCGGGATGGAAGATGTCGAATATTCAGTAATATACCCCGCCTCCTGAATAAGTCCAATAGGCATTTTTTCAGAAATGCTGCCATATGGCACGTTCCTCCGGTTTATATGTTCGCCAGGCGGTAAGGACCCTCACTTCCGGAAATTAATCACCACTTTCAATTTGGCATAAACAGCAGGTTTGAACACGTCGTTGTCAAAGCCTTCACGGGTTTGAAAACCCCACAAGAGAATCCCCGGTACAGCCTCTATGCCCAACTGAAAATGGCGGGTCTGCGCCAGGTTGAATCCCATTCCGAGGTAAATGTCCAGCCCGCCGAGACCGTCGGAATCAATTTCCTCGGTGCCGGTCACATTTCCATTCTCATCGTAAACGTCCGCTTCAATGGAGTTTTTGTATTGCCAAAGCATGACATTTAAGTTTAATCCCACCAGAAAATAATTTCCCAGGAAGGTATGCTGCGGGGTGAAGTAATATTTGCTTGCCGCGCCGATGCTCAGGATAATCACATTATCCTCCAGGGAATTGCGCAGTTCGCTGCCTTCTTTCACCGGTGCATAGCCCACCCCGGCAATCATTTCTCCCCGCCATTGTTGGGAAATATAACCTCCGAGAGTAAAATCCAACTGGTTCAACCCGGCAAAACCATCCTGGGTGGTGAGCGCCTTTCCGAATGATAAAGAGAACCAACTGGGCCTGGCCAATACACTGTCAATAGCAGTATCTTTACCTGCGGGGGTTGCTTCCTCAACCTTTGGGCGGTTAGCGGCAACTCCAGAATCCGGCGGCGAAGCGGTCTTCACCCTGGCTTTTCCGGCAGGTTTGGCAGGAACCGTTTCCTGCTCAACATCCTCCTCACTCTCCCAACCGGGGGACGGTTCAGTGTTAGTCTTACGATCCCCCTCATGTTTGTCGGAAGCCTTTCCCATGGCATCGCTCAGCTTTCCGCGCCGGTTTGCCCCGGAACTGCTGCAGCCTGGGAGCAGCACCATTATCAACAGGACCATCAGCCCCAACACAATGAGTTTGTTGCAAGGGATGAATAATATATTTTTCATGGTATGAGCCTCTCAAACATGCACTTAGTTTTACTGCCGCCGTGTATAGACCGTTCTCTCCAGCGCCGGCTCGTCGCCGTTGCCAAAATCCCAGGTCTGGTTATCCTTGATTACAGTAATCGTATTCTCTTCAATGGTAACCGTAACATTCGGATCGCCCTGGGTCATCTGATTTTCAAACTCTTCCATATTCGCAATATTTACAGTCATGGTGGTGGGAACGCCGAGAAAGATAAAAGTGATGGTACACTCGCCGTTGGGTTGGACAACGAAGCTGGCGGAAAACTCAAAAAATTCCATCATATCTACAAACGTGCCGGGATCGTTTTTGCTGATGACTTTAGATTCTGTCATATCCCAGGTTCCCACCAGCGGAGCAACCGGGGAAATATCTTCCGGCTCGCTGGCGTTTTTGCTGCACGATGTTAGCAGCAGAAAAATGATAAGAACAAAACAACCGAGAGCGTTGAGCAGCTTCATAGCGTTCTCCTTTTTGATTATATGGTTTTGCTAAACGTTTCTTACTGAAAAGGCCTATTACCCAGAAAATTGAGAGAATGTCTCTCCCCCTGGTTTCCTTTTTCCAGCAGAAAATCAATTTCAATGCCAAAACTCAGGAATGGTTATAAGCGGCAAATTTATATGGGGTTATGCGCAGGGCGCAGGAAACGCCGGAGGGTAAAAAAGTTATGATTTTTTAGACGGAGGGTATGAAAAAAGATAATTTTCGATTTTCGATTGAAGGATAATGATTTGAGTATAGAAAAACAGGAGTGCAAAATATATTTTGCACTGCCCTGCCAGTGCAGAATAAATTCTGCACTCCTAATCAATCCCCAATTCCTTGATCAGCCGGTTCAAATAAGTTCGCTGAATGTTCAGGATTTCTGCGGCCTTTTTCTGATTTCCCCCGGTTTGCTTCAACACCTCTTCGATGTAATTCTTTTTGAAAGTGGTGATGGCCTCCTGCAAGGCGGGAGAAGGCAAGGCTGCGGAAACCGCGTCGCTCCCGGCGGGCGTGGGTTCCAGGAACGAAAAATCTTTCCGGCTAAGCCGGTCGGAGTCGCACAGCACCACCGCCCGCTCTACCGCGTGTTCCAGTTCCCGAACATTGCCCGGCCAGGGGTAGGCTTCTAACAGGGGAATGATCTCCGCGTTGAATCCTTTGATGCGTTTGTGGTATTTCTCATTCATGGTGCGCAGAAAATGGTCGGCCAGGAGGGTAATGTCTTCTTCCCGCTTCCGCAGGGGCGGGAGGGGAATGCGCACCACGTTCAAGCGGTAAAAGAGATCCTGGCGGAATTTTCCCTCTTCTACCTGTTGTTGCAGGTTGCCGCTGGCGGCGGCGATGATGCGCACGTCCACTTTGCGCATCTGGCCGGTTCCCAGGGGGCGGATTTCCCCTTCCTGGATGGCGCGCAGGAATTTTGCCTGTATCTCCGAAGGCATGTTGGCGATCTCATCCATGAACAATGTGCCCCCGTGCGCTTCCTCGAACAATCCTTTGCGATCTTTTTGCGCCCCGGTAAACGCCCCTTTCACGTAACCGAACAGCTCGCTTTCTAACAGGCTGGCCGGCAGCGCCCCGCAATCCAGGGCCACAAAAGGATTGGCCTGGCGGGGGCCGTTGTAATGAATGGCCCGGGCGATGCGCTCCTTGCCGGTGCCGCTCTCTCCTTCTAACAGCACCTGCACGTCCGTGGGTATAACTCTTTCCAGCAGGGAAAACACCGCCTGCATCTCCGGGCTGAGGCCAATGATGCCGTAGAGGGCGTATTTATCTAACACCTCTTTCTTCAGGCGGCGGGTTTCGTCGAATAACTCTTCTTGCAGGCGGGCGTTGCGGATGAATTGGCTGCACTGGGAGGCCAGGATGCGCATCAGGCGCAGCTCCCGCTCCCCGAATTTGCGGGCCGGGTCCCCGGAAATCAGGTTGATTACCCCGATGATTTTCTCTTCGGAAATCAGCGGAAAGCTCAACGCGGAGGCAATTCCAGCGTATTTCTCCCGGATGTTCGCCTTGCCAAAGACCTCCCCTAAATTTTCGGTTAACAAGGGTTCGTGGTGATGGCAAACCCACCCTACCAAAAGGTCGTGCAGGAATTTATCCAGCACTTCTTCCCCCGCTTCCTTTCCGCGGATGAGCGTCTTCGCTTCTCTCTCATCCTCGCCGCCGATCAGCACAATGGAGCACTGGCCGGCGCGGGAAACCCGCAAAGTTGCCTCGACAATGCATTTCAAAACCTCCTCCACCCCGGCAGCCGACCAGATGGTCTCCAGGGCGGCGTTCAGGTTCTCGAAATCGCGGATTTGCTCTTCCAACCGGCGGATTTTTTCCCGGTCGCCGGGGGATTGGGGATCGAGTGATTTGTTCATAGCCGCACCGTTGATTATTAACTGATGTTACGCAAAATTCATTACGCAGGGATAAATCCCTGAAAAATTATAGAAAGGTTGATAACTTCAATCAATCCCCGATCTAAAGATCGGGGCTATTCAAGTCTCCTATGAACAATTGAATAGCCCCGCGATTCATCGCGGGGGGCAGTGGTTCTTCTCCCGCAATTTGTGAGGGGATTTATCCCCGAATAATGATCAGTGCGTAACATCAGTTATTAAACCCGATTTTATTCAATAGTTGATCGAAGCGCGGATCGGGGCGCAGCGGGTCGAGCTTCGGATCCACTTTGAAATACACCAGGTAATCGGATCTCTCCCGGTATCCCTTTTCGATCCAGCGGAAAGCGCCCTCGCGATCTTCCAGCCCCAGGTACACCAGGGCGATGAGCAGCGGAGGCAAGTAGGCGTTCTCTCCCTCCGCAACGGGGAGAAGTTCCTGCAGCAAAGCATTCGCCTGCGCTTTTTTGCCGGCCCGGGCCAGGATATACGCTCGCGCCGCGGTAAGCAGCGGATAATCCCCGGCTAATTCCTGCGCTTTTTCGATGGCGGCAAGCGCCTCGGGATGGCGCATCTGCGCGTCGTAAGTGAACGCCAAAGCGATGTGCGCCAGGATGAAATATTCATCTAATTCCACGGTTTGCAGGAGTTGCTGAACGGCGAGGTCATATTGCCGGAAATAGTAGTGGGTCCAACCGATATCCAGGTTGATGAGCGGGGAGACCGGGTCTAAACTGTGCGCCGTGCGAAGTTCCCGGAAAGCCGCTTCCGCTTCGCCCCGGCTGACAAAATACAGGGCGCGCCAGTGGTAAGCGGCGGCAAAATTGGGATTCAGGGCGATGGCGCGTTGGAAATGCGCTTCCGCTTCCGGCCAGTTCCGGTCGTAAAACATGAGAATATTCGCCAGGGAGAGGTGCGCTTCCGCGGAGGCGTCATCCAGGCGGAGCGCTTTCTGAACCGCCTCCCCGGCGCGGGGCCGGGCGATTTGGGGCGACATTACCCCATACTCCGTGGAGCCGAGCAGGGAGTAAGCATCTGCCAGCCCGGTATAAGCCAGCGCAAAGGCGGAATCCGCCTCGATCCCCTGTTGGAAATATTCCAGGCTCTTCAGGATAGCGGCGGGGGTGCGTTTATTCAAATGGTAACGGCCTTTGAGGTACAGTTCATACGGTGTGCGGTTTGGGGCGGCGGTTCTGGAAATTCCGCGCTTCTCCCCTTCCTGCAAAGGGATTTTCAGCGCCCCGGCCACGTTGCGGGCAATATCGCTCTGAATGGAAAAAATATCCTTGAATTCCCGGTCGTATTCCTGCGACCAGAGGTTGGTTTCGCTGCTTACATCCACGAGTTGAACGGTAATGCGCAGGCGGTCGGCAGATTTGCGCACGCTCCCCCGGATAACCCGGCTCACGTTCAGCTCCCTGCCGATTTGGGAAATGCTTTTGGGTTCAGCTTTATACTGCATCACCGAAGCCCGGGCGATTACTTGTAAATCGCCGATCCGGGAGAGGGTGGAAATCAATTCTTCGGTCATGCCGTCGGAGAAATATTCATCCTCCGCTTCCGGGCTGATATTCTCGAAGGGCAGCACTGCAATGCGGCGGTCAATTTCCGGCGGGCCGTTGCCGGCGCGATTGCGGAAGAAGGTATTCAGCAGGTAAATTCCGGCGATCAGCAGAAATATCATAAATGCCGCCGCCGGAATTTTGGAGAAAAGCGATTTCCCGGGAGAGGGTTTCTTCAGGCCGGTAAATTCGCCGGCGGGGGAAGCGGAGGCCTGTCGCTGAACCGCTTCCAGTTCGGCCAGCATTTCATCCACCCCGCCATAGCGCCGAGCGGGGTCTTTTTGCAGCGCCCGGTTCACAATTTCTTCCAACCCGGCGGGAATTTCGGGATTCAAGCTGCGCAGCGCCGGCGGTTCTTCATTTAAAATCCGGTAAAAAGTTGCCTGGGGGTAATCAGCTTGAAATGGCGGCTGTCCCGTTAGCATTTCGAATAAAACAACCCCGAAAGACCAGATGTCCGAGCGTTGATCCGCGGTTTCGCCGCGCAGTTGTTCCGGGGACATATAGGCGGCGGTTCCCATCATCGCCCCGCTGCCGGTAACCGGGCCGCTGCCGGCTAATTTCGCCAGGCCGAAATCAAGAATCTTCACCGCGCCGCCGGAAGCGATCATCACGTTGCCCGGCTTCAAATCCCGGTGAATAATGCCCTGCCGGTGAGCGTGCGCCAGTCCCCCGGCAATTTGCAGCGCAATCTCCAGGGCTTCCGCCGGGGGCAACGGCCCGCGGGCAATTCTGTCTTTCAGGGTTTCCCCCTCGTAATACCCCATCACGATAAACATTTGCCCTTCCGGGGTTTCATCAACCTGGTAGATGGTGCAAATATTGGGGTGATCCAGCGCGGAGGCGGCTTTGGCTTCCCGGGTAAAGCGCTCCTTCCCGGCGCTGTCGAGGCTGAGTTCCGCGGAGAGGAATTTCAGGGCGACCAGGCGGTCTAATTTTAAATCCCGCGCCTTATAGACCACCCCCATGCCCCCGCTGCCCAGCTTTTCCAGAATTTGAAAATGCGCGATTGTTTTCCCGATCATGCTCAATCCCCGCCAAATTGGAATTCAGGGCAATTAGATGGGTTGAGAGAGTTTAATCAAATCCGATCAGAAAAGGAATTTTTTTCTTTTAAAAAGCCATCTGCGCGTTCACCGGCGCCTGGTGATATTTGAACTCGCCGTCATCGGTTTGGCGGTGAGGCGGTTTATTTTTTCTGGTAGTCCTAAACGATTAATGCTGTTTAAAGAAGTGTATGGTGTCATTCCCACGAAGCTTGTCCCCGTGAATACGGGGAGTGGGAATCCATAAACTCAGCAGAAATAGTGGATTCCCGCTTTCGCGG
>WYBG01000105.1 GCA_011526015.1 Deltaproteobacteria bacterium
GATGCAAATAGAGACTTTACCTCGTTAGAAGCATGGAAAAAAGCCAGGGAGGTAAAGTTGTTTTTTTACCGAAAAATTCTACCTAATCTGCCTCCTGAAGAAAAGTATAACCTGGATATTCAAATTCAAAAAGCAACTGCAAGCAGTACTGCAAATATTGCTGAGGGTTATGGAAGATACCATTACCGGGAAGGGATTCAATTTTACCGGATTTCGAGAGGCTCTCTATATGAATTAAAAGATCATCTGATTGCTTGTTATGACCTCGAGTATATATCAAAAGACCTCTTCGCTGAAGGTACAGACTTACTCGAATCCACCAAAAGAACTTTGAATGGCTATATCATATTTGTAGGAAAACAGATCAAATAACACCCTATACCTTATACCCTATACCCCTGTTTCCGGAGTAATCCATGAGCCTCGGCAAGCGCCTGGAGATCGGCTTCAAGAACACCAGCGCGGCGCTGCTGCGCAGCTTGCTTTACCAGCCCCCCCGGGAGCCGGCGCCTCCGTACCGGCGCATATTGGTGCTGCGCTATGACGTGCTGGGCGACATGGTGCTCTCCCTGCCGGTGTTCCGGGAGTTCCGCCGCGCCTTGCCGGATGCCCGCATCGATGCGCTGTGCAGCCCCCCAAACGCCGTTTTGTTGAGGGGAAGCGGCTACGTGGACCACATCTATCTTCACTACAAGAACCCGCTACGCATCCTGAAAATGATCCGGGAGCTGCGCGGGAACCGCTACGATCTGATCGTCAACCTGGTGACCCGCCCCTCCTTTACCTTCGGGTTGATTGCCCGGCTGGCCGGCCCCGGGGCGGTGCGCCTGGCCGGCGACCAGGAGCGTTTCGGGTATTTCTACAACCGGCTGATCGAGCTGCCCCCTAAACGGGAAATTCACATGCTGCAGCGCCTGTTTCTCCTGAATGCGGATCTGCTCAGCGCGGACATTTCCCGGGTGCAGGCGCCCTGGGTACATTACAGCCGGGAGATCAAAGACGAGGCGAAAAACCTTTTCGAGCGGGTACTGGGGAACCTGCCGGTGAGATCGAATCCGGCGCGAGTGGCGGCGGTCAATCTCTCCGCCGGGTTACCGCGGCGGGAATGGCCGCAGGAAAAGTATGCCCAATTTTTGCGGGAGGCGGTTGAAAAATTCCCCGACCGCATCGACGGCTGGGCGATTTTCACCAATCCCCGGCAACCGGAGGCGGCGGAGCAGTTGGCCAGGGCGGTCGCCAGCGAGCGGGTAACGGTTATTCCCCCCCAGGGCGATTTCCGGGTGATTATGGAGTTCCTCCGCCACGTGCACGTCTTGATCACCCCGGATACCTCCATCTCCCATGCCGCCTCGGCCATGGGCGCGCCGGTGCTGGTGTTGATGATCGGCGAGAACATCACGGTCTGGAACCCCGTGGGGGTGCCGCACCAGATCGTGCTTTCAGAAGACCCGTTCAGCCTGCGAGACGTGCCGGTAGAGCGGGCGCTGGATAAATTTGAAACCCTGTTGGCAACTGTTCAGGCTGGTACTTCCACACAAGAAAAATAAAAACGCCATAATTGAATGGCAAAATGATCGACCCCAAAAGCTAATTATTTTGCCATCCAATCATTTTGCCTATAAGGAATTTCATTGCTGAACGAGCTTTGGCCCGCGAACCGGAAAATCATCATCGCCGGGGTATTGGCGCACCTATGCGCGGCGATTTTTAGCGCCGGATACTTCCAGGTTGACGAACATTTCCAGATTTTGGAGTTCGCGGCCTTCAAATTGGAAATTGCCGGGGAGAACGACCTGGCCTGGGAATACCGGGAGCGGCTCAGGCCGGCCATCCAGCCGGCCCTGGCCTACGGTCTCATCAGAGTTTTCAATGCTCTTTTCTCAGAGAATCCCTTTGGGCAGGCGATGGCGTTGAGAATTGTGTCCGCCCTGCTCTCTCTGGCGTGCATGTTCTGGTTGATCCGCGCCTTCGACCGTGAGATTCGCGCCGATTTTCTGAAAAAATGGCTGCTGTTTTTCTCCTTGCTCACCTGGTTTCTTCCCTACATCCACGCGCGATTTTCTTCCGAAAACTGGGCCGGCCTGGCGTTTTGGAGCGGTTTCGCGTTGATGCATCTTCCCCAACCCCCTTCCCGCATTGCTGCGCGATATTATTTGAAGGAATTCCTCACCGGTGTTCTGCTGGGCTTTTCCTTCATCGCCAGATTCCAGGCCGGGGTATTGATCGCCGGATTAGGGCTGTGGTTGGTATTCATCAAAAAAGAACGCTGCGCAAACCTGCTGGCAATGAGTTTGGGAATCGCCGCGGCGCTCCTCATCGGCGTGCTGGCGGATTACTGGTTTTACGGGGAGTGGACATTTACCGCCTGGAACTATTTCCGGGCCAACATTCTGCACGACAAGGTATCGCAATTTGGCATCCAGCCCTGGTGGCATTATTTCAAGGAGATTTTCCTGAAGGGGGTTCCGCCCTTCAGCATTTTTATTATCATCTGCCCGCTTTTTGTGTGGATTTATTTTCCCCGGCATCCCCTAACCTGGGCGACCCTGCCCTTCCTGGCGCTGCATTTATTCATCGGCCATAAAGAAATGCGCTTTCTCTTTCCCCTGGCCAATATTTTCCCGTTGATGTTGATTCTCTCCCTCCAGGCGATCAAGGAGGATGCGCGATTTCAGGGTCTCAAAAATCTGGCGCAAAATTGGCGGAAACCGCTGCTGCGCTTGCTCCTCGCCGTAAATACGGCGCTTTTATTGATCGTGTGTTTCAAGCCTGCGGATATGCAGATATCTTTGTATCAATATATTTATGAAAATTATGATCCCGGTACCACGGAAGTTCTCTATATCGAGAGAAATCCCTTTTCCAGGGCGGTTCCGCTCAATTTTTATAAGAAAAAAGAGCTGAAAGTGCTTAAGATGGAAAACGCGGAGGAGTTGGCGCGCTACGCCGCCGACAGCGGCAAGACGATCCTGTTTGCCACCCAGAAATTCAAAACCGACCCGGCGCTGGAGGGGCTGGAGTGTTCCCGGGTGTACCAGGTGCTCCCGGCGTTCGTAAAATATTTCAACGTCAATAACTGGATGGAGCGAACCCCCTTGTGGACGTTGTATGAATGCCGCGGCGTGACACTCGAACACCCTTGAGGGTCTCTTGTTCGCGTTCATTCGCGATTTATTAAACACAGCCCGGTTGAATTTTTGCGATATTTTGGTTATACTCTAACCGGCGCATGAAAGAAGATTGCCTCACTTCAGTGAGGATTACCATAAGAGGAGTGCAACCCCGCCTATCCGGGGTTGCGGTGATGTAAAAGCATCGCACTCCAACCCCCAAATTTAACCTGAACAAGTGTAATCAAATCTAACCGGGGCATTCCATGGAAATCGAAGAAAGCGGTTTATATTATACCAAAATCAAAGACTGGCCGGAGGGCGAGCGTCCCCGGGAAAAGCTGATGGAATTAGGCCCGGAACGGCTGAGTGAATCCGAATTGCTGGCGATTCTGCTGCGCACCGGGGCGCGCAAACAGACTGCCGTGGACCTGGCCCGAACCCTGGTCAGCCGTTATGGAAATTTGCAGGAACTGTCTTCCATGGACTACCGGGAGTTTTTCCAGTTCAAAGGCATTGGGCCGGTCAAGGCGGTCACCTTGATCGCCGCCTTCGAGATCGCCCGGCGCATTGCCAGCGCGCCTTTCAAGCCCAAATTAAAGGTCACCGATCCGGAAGTGGTGTACCAGCGTTACGGGCCGCGGCTCTCCCACCTCAAAAAAGAGGTGTTCATTATTCTGATTCTCAACAGCGCCAATGCCCTGATCCGCGACGTGCAGATCAGCGAAGGCATTCTCAACTCCTCGCTGGTGCACCCCCGGGAAGTGTTCAAATCCGCGATTTTAGAATCCGCGGCCAGCGTCATCCTGCTGCACAACCATCCATCCGGGGAAGCGGAGCCTTCCCAGGAGGATAAAAACATCACCCGGCGCATGCAGGAGGCGGGGCGGCTGCTGGATATTCCGGTGCTCGATCATATCATCATCGGGCAAGGGAAGTATTTCAGTTTCCGGGAGGCGGGGTTGATTGGGGAGTAGGGTTCATCAACTTCAGCTATCAGGAAGAAAATTGACGGCTGATATTTGTTCGCCAATAGGAATTCCGGTATGGTGGAATTATTTCGATTTCATCTCATGCACACGTAGGGGAAAGAATTCATTTTCAAACTAAGGGACTATAAGTTATGGAAAAAGAGAGCATTCTATTAGCTTACAACAAATTCAAGCACCAAATTAAACGAGGATTTTACACGAATGAAAATACCTATATTCTCGATGAAATTTATCAGCAAAGTCTCTCTGTTCTTCAACTAATGAAGAGGGAAAAACTTGTCTCGCAGGTAAAGAATAAACGCTATTTTGCTTTTACAGATGGTAAAAAAATATCCAGAGCCATCAATGAGGAGCTTTATGAGCCGGATTATTCACAGTGGATACACCTAAAAGAAGGCATGGAAGAAAATGTTCTAAACCATTTTTCTTCGGTACAAATACAAAAAATTTTGTATAGCATGGCTATTTCTTTCTGCGCAAGTATTGATCTCATAAAAAGTAGAGATCAAAAAACACCTGGAACGTTCTTCGAGTACTTCATTGCCTATTTTTTTTCATGGCGGGTGGGTGTTGAACCTCAAAATTATATCCAACTTCAGAATTTGGATGAGAAAATAATCAAACTCCCAACAGATTTCATTTTCAATTTAGGAAAAAATCAAAAGAAATTTCACATGCCTGTAAAAATATCTACCCGCGAGCGCTCCATAATGCTCTGGGCGCATCAGAGATTGATAGATAGTGTCTATGGCCGTGAAAAATTCGTTGGAACCCCGGTCATAATGACCGAAACAAAAACTTCCCAGTCAAAGAAAGAGGTAACGGAGATTTGTTTGCCGGTACAATGGAGGGTTTATCAGAGTTATATCGCCCAATTAAAAAGGGTATATTACCTGGATGTGCCGGAAGCATATAGAGAGCTAGATAAACAGTCGCCACCTTTGATCGTAAAACCTTTTTCAGAATTTTTTGAAGAGTGGCAAATCTTGTGATGCAATTAGATTTGATTTTCCCTTTGGTTTTCTATATACCATAAAATATGAATGATTTTTTCGGGCATGCTGTTGGCGATTCTTCAAGCGAGAAATTCCTGGTTTATTTGTTCGCATTACCACAAATAAATCCTCGGTAATAAAACCATATTTTTCCAATTCTATAGTGATTTCAATGTGGGTTAATCTCTGCCGGTTTGCACAAACTTCATCCTGGCATTTCACGATGAATATACCGTTCTCCTTCAAAACCCGCCAGGCTTCTTTTCCGGTACGATAATATAAATCTAAAACCGCCTCATGGTATTTAGGAGGATTGCCATTCGTTTCTTCCCAAATCGTTTTAATTACATGTTGATTTTGTTCCACATTATTTGCGTAATACTCTTCATAGTTTTGATGGCCATTATGCGCTGTTCCACCCGGGGTATGCATATATGGTGGGTCGAATACAATCACATCAAAAAATTCATCCTGGTATGGCAATTCCCTGCAATCTATCCCCCCCCTGCAATCCTCAGGCAAACCATCAGTTCTCAAATCACTTGGGAAAAATTCATATTTAGAAATGTCGATATTTTTCCAGAATATTCCTTTGCCATAGGTAACATCAGCGATTCGACAGTTCTCAGCTACATAAAGCTCTAAAACACAAGGGAAAATTGCATTATTTGATCCCTGGTAAGCTGAAAAGATTAAATTATTGGTTGCGTTCCCGTTATTGATGCGAGCAGTTTTCTTGGGCTTCTTTTTTAATGAAATTTTAGAAGTCATTTCTTTACCTATTTGGATAAAAAGTGATTTTGAATTAATTTATATTGTAATATTTTTTAGGGAACAAATTTATACTATCTTGATAAGCTTTGCAAGTAAAAATTCAAGTTAACAAAAGAATTTAAGAAATCTTAAGGCCGCTTCAAGCAGCAAAATATTTAAATTTACCATGCCCAAACCCAAATCCAAACAAATCTACGTCTGCCAGAACTGCGGCTATCAGTCCTCCAAATGGATGGGAAAGTGCAGCGAGTGCGGGGAGTGGAATACGTTCGTGGAGGAAATCGTTACCCCGCAGGCGCAGAAACAGAAAGCCGCGCCGCCGCGAACCCGCCCGGTTCCGCTCTCGCAAATCCCCAAAGAGGATTCTGAGAGGCGCATCTCCAGCGCCAGCGAGGAGTTCGACCGGGTGCTGGGCGGGGGAATTTTCCCCGCCTCGGTAATTCTGTTAGCGGGGGAGCCGGGCATCGGCAAATCCACCCTGATGCTGCAAGTACTGATGCAATTGCAAAAAAGAGGGCTGAAATCCCTCTACGTCAGCGGGGAGGAGTCGCAGCAACAGCTCAAGAACCGCGCTTCCCGGCTGCGCGGAGCTTCGGAAGAGCTGCTGGTGCTCACCGAGACCAACGTGGAAGATATCGAATATCACATTGCCCAAATCCAGCCGCAGGTGGTGGTGGTGGATTCCATCCAGGCGGTGTATAACCCGGAATTCTCCGGCGCGCCCGGCAACGTGGGGCAGGTGCGGGAGTGCGCCGCCCGGCTGTTCCGCCAGGCCAAAGAAAATCAATATACTTTGTTTTTGATCGGGCACGTGACCAAGGAAGGCGCGGTGGCGGGTCCGAAAATTTTAGAGCATTTGGTGGACGTGGTGGTGTATTTCGAGGGCAACACCTTGCAGCACCGCATCATCCGTTCGGTGAAGAACCGCTTCGGTGCTTCCAACGAGCTGGGAGTGTTCGAGATGCTGAGCGACGGGCTGCGGGAAGTGAAAAACGTCTCCGGCCTGTTCATGGACCCCCACCAGAAGCCGGTGGTGGGCAGCAGCATCGTGTGCACCTACGAGGGCACCCGCCCGCTGTTAGTGGAAGTGCAGGCGCTGGTCAGCCGTTCCAATTACGGCACCCCGCAGCGCACCGTCAGCGGCTTTGATTACCGCCGCCTGGCGCTGGTGCTGGCCATTTTGGAGAAATATTGCCGGCTCAGCTTCGGCATCCACGACGTGTTTGTAAAAGTGGCCGGGGGGCTGCGCCTCGACGATCCCGCTATCGACCTGGGCATCGCCGCGGCGCTCTACTCCAGCCGCCAGGAGCAGCCCTTAGACGCGGACGCGGTGTACATCGGGGAGTTGGGGCTGGGCGGGGACGTGCGCCCGGTGTCGTTCATCGAAAAACGCTTGCAGGAAGCGCAGAAAATGGGTTTCAAGCAGGCCTACCTCTCGGCGCGCAACCTGCCGGAACCGGCGGCGCGCAAAAAATATTCCCTGCTGCTCTCCCCGGTGGCCGCGGTGAGCGAGTTGCTCTTGCCCGTGAAGCGTGAGGCGTGATGCGAAATACGCAATACGTAATGCGTAGTGCGTATTCCGTAATTCGTAAGGGGGGACGGGCAAAAAGCCGCGATTCAAGCTTCAGAATGATCCGGTTCACTTTTAACCCATTTCCTAAAGGAGATCCTCTTTGAAAATGATCCTGTTTCTCATGGCAGCGCTGGTCTTGGGGTCGGCATGTTCATCCGTTAAGGTCAAATCGAGCTACAAGAAAGATACCGACTTCAGTAAATTTAAAACCTACGGCTGGATTTTGGGAATTAAAGTCAATCCCAATGATGAATTATCCAAACATCCCCGGGTATTGAAACGGGTCGAGAATTCCGTTAACAAGGCTTTGCAAGATAAGGGATTCAAGTCGGGGGAACTGGAAAATGCCGATTTTGTCGTGGCCGTTCACGGGGCGGCGGAAACCAAAACCCAGGTAACCCAGATCGCCGGCCCTACCACCTGGGGAATTTACGATGGGGGGTATGTGAGACTGGGATATATTGATGAAGGCACGCTGGTGATCGACGTGATCGATCCGGTCGCCAAAGAGATCGTCTGGCGGGGAGCCGGCAGCAGTATCCTCAAGAATTATCGCGACAGCGAAGCCGAAGAAATGCAGCAGGATTTGGATGAAATGGTTGCAAAGATTATGAAATCCTTTCCTCCGCAATAAGGCATGGCTTGCCGCCGGGTGATGGGAATGCGCCTCTCATTTTACAGTCTCCGGATGGTTACGCAGAAAATCGAGCGCGGTGGATATCGCCGCTTCCGCGGTTTCCTCCGTTAATTCGCCGGACTTGCGCCGGTCCATAATCTCATTCAACAGGTCCGCGTCTGGCCTGGTCGCCAGATCCTCCAGCGTGATAGCCGGTTTGCCGCCGGACCAGCGCGGATCGAAGCCCTCGCGCAGCGTCATCAGGTAAAAAGCAATATCCCATACCTCCTGGGGAGAGAATGCTTCCTCGTAAGAGGGCATGGCGGTTCCGGCCACGCCGAAACGGATCACGTTATAAAACTCATAGGGAGTCGCTTCTTTCATCTTCGCCGGTTCTCGAAAGCTGCCCGGCCCGGGATCGAGCCACCCGGCGGCTCGCCCGTCCCCCGCCCCGCCGGCGCCGTGGCAGACGCCGCAGCCGCCGGCTTTATACAAACCCCTGCCCCGTTCTATCTCCGGCGCTTTTGCCGGGGCGGTTTTGATATTGAATTCTTTGGCAAAGTCGCGAATGATGGTTTTGGTTAAATCCCCGATGAGCTGCCGCTCAACTTTTTCATAAACCATCTGGCGCAGTTGCTGGAGTTGAAAAAGGGTTAGATTTTGATCGAGATGTTGCTGCAGCGCCAGATACAGCTCGATGGAGCGCTGGCAAAAAGCGATCATTTCCCGGTACTCGAATTCATTGACAACAGCCCCCCCTTCTACCGCAAACTGGTAATCTCTCCCGATGTACTGCAATAAGAAAATGAACTCCTGGTGATCGCGTTTCTCGCTGCTGACAGGCTCTTTCCCCGGTTCCGAAGTTCTTTGGTTTTGGAAGATCAGGAAGGCGGCGACCGCAGCCGCCAAAATTAGGAGCAGAAGCGAGATTGATTTTATATTCATGGTTTTCCCGGGGATCTAGGGCGCCGCCCAGAGCGGGCGTTTCTCGACCCGGCCTGTTTCGGTTACTAATGCGCCATCACGAATAATCGCCAACTGCACGGATGTATGGCTTGCGATTTCAAAAAGCGTTCCTTTGAAGTGAGTGGGGGTGAGGATCGGGCTGTCGTTCACCTTTACCAGGATATCCCCATTGCGGATGCCCGTTTTTGCGGCAGGGCCTTCACTCCAGATGAAATCGACCGCCACTCCACCACGCTGTTGCAAAATCTGCCTGACGAGCGCCATTTCCGGCAAATTTATCACCCGGATGCTGAAGCCCAGGCAATTCTGTTCAAACGTGGGATTTGCCGACAGCACCCGGTAAATTGTTGTTATTTCCCTGGCCGGTACCGTATGTGCTTCTCCCGCTGCTTCCTCGCTACTTTCACCCTGGTGAGTGTAAGGTATGTTCATGCCAAGAACTTCTCCTTCGCGGTTTACCAGCGGTCCTCCGCAGGCGTGCGCCGGAAGCTCCAAATAGGTATTGATGAGCAGGTCGCCGAGGCCGTCTCCATACATGGATGTTTTCTCCTCCGCTTTTACCCGGCCCGAAAAGACCGGAAGCGTATTATCGGTTTTTTCCCCGGCGATGGCCCAGACTTGCTCCCCGGCGGCAATCTCCGGAAAAGAGGAAATATCGAGCGCCGGGTATCCGCTTCCTTCTACCATTTTCAAAATGGCAAGATCAAGCGCCGGATCAACCGAAAAAATGCGTGCGTTTAGCACCTGGCCGCCAAAAAGCTCAACTTCGAATTTTTCACAAAGCATTCTGTTTTCTAATTCCACGTAAACGGAGTAAACGGTCAAGAGAAAGCCCTCTTTGTTAACAAAGAAACCGCTGCTCTCCCCGTATTTGCGGTATTCATTTTCCGTTCCGGCAGTTCGCATATAGCCGGTAATCGCGACAACCGAGGGCATTAGTTGCCGAATGGCCGGTTCAACAACCGTCTCCCGGGCGTCACCCGACGGGCCGGCGAGTATGCCGCCCGGCGCCAGCAGCACGATAAAAAAACAGGCTTTGCGCCGCAGTTGCGTCATCGCCATTATTCATTCCACCCTTTCTTGCTCGCTGCCGAAGCGTGGCAGTTGTAGCATAGCGGTTGTGCCCGGTCTCCGTGGCAGGACGCGCATTCCATCTTTTCCATATGTGCCTTTACTTCAGACTTAACCTCCCGTGCAAGGCGGGATTTCCAGGCGTTGTTTTGATGAATCAGTTTCAGAACCGGCACGGCAACGCTTTGTCCCGAGGCGGAGTGCAACACCACCTTCTCCCCGTCCTTTACCACGTTGCCAAAGGGATTTCCCCGGGAGGTCAACAAGTAACCGTCTTTGGCGTCATAGCGCGCCCCTTTCAGGTTCGGGGGACGATTTGCCAGTCCCCGCGGATTTCCCGGCGCATGGCGCCCCGGTTTTCCGTCATACCCCAGCGGCAGATCCCAGGGCGCCTGTTCCACGGTGCCGTGGCAATCTTCGCATCTCACTTCCACCTGGGCGTGGGAGGAGAGGGGGATGTTGCCGTCGCCGTGCATCTCAATCGTCGTATGGCAGTCCTGGCACAATAAAGCGCCTCCCGCCTGGCCGTGATGGTAGCGGCCGTAGTGAACCATTACTGCCCCAATGGGATTGAGATTCTCTTTTCTGGGGTCGTGATGGCAGGTAAAACAGTTATCCGGCAAAATGCCGCGATAAGTTTCATTCTCAAGGCCGCCTTCCCCGTTTAGAGCCGCAAGGTTTACCCTGGTGTTGGCAGTTCCTTGCAGGCGGTGAATTAAAAGTTTGCCCGGCCGCGTTTTGTCGATGGTGGGATCGTTTCCTAGGTAAAACCCGTTGCGGCGGTAAGGCACGTGGCAGGCCGAACAACCGCTGCCGGGCTCATTTTCAAGTGCCTCTTTCGACCGGGAAGCATGGCAGTGGCTGCATTGCGATGCCCGGTTTTGCATGGAATCAACAATCGCCATTGCCGGCAGGGGGTATAACCTTTCGGCAAACAGCTCCGGGTTTGAGACCAGGGAAACCATAAAATTCTTATACGAATCAGAGCCTTCAACCGGAATTAAGCCGTCTTCATCCGCAATCGCATATTGGCCAAAGTGCTTTGCCGGCGGTCCTGTTCCGGTTGCACTCTTTTCCAGGGCGGCAATACACAAATTACGGTGAATACTTTCGGTTCTCGTACTGGTAAGCGATTTTAACAACCGCCGGGCGTATCCTTCATGGCATTGCCCGCAAGTGTATTCGGCCACCCGGGCGTTTCCCGGGTTGGGATAAAAACGCTGCGGCCCTCCCGATGCCGCCAGGGCGGGCGGCGCATTGCGGTGGGCTTCTTCTTTGAGCGCCGCCGAAGGCGTTCCCCCATGGCAGATGATGCACCCTTGCGGATCGCCGTAACGCTCGCCGCGCGCTTTGATCTTTTCCATCATCTTGCCCTCGGCAAATGGCAAAATGCCCTCGTGGCAGGAAAGACAGCCGCCCCGCCCGGGTGATTTTTCTGCAGCGATCAAGAGCAGCACCGTTAGGGGAAAAAGGATGAAGAATATATAGAGACTGTTTGGAGATTGCATTTCTCTTTTTTACCCGCAGCCTTGCCTGGTTAGTGAGAGCGCATCCGGATGAACGCCTGCTAAGCGCCTATAGGTAAGGAGCCTTATAGAAAATGCCCGTGACCAATCTCACAGCCGCCGTGATCGAGTATTTCTCTACAATGGGTTGAACAGTTAGAAAAAAGAAAACTTTGCGGAGAAAATGCGGTATATACCGCGTTGTGTGGAATAACCATGCACATAAACATAAGGAGACGATGGCATGAAGCGCATACTGTTGCTGATGATAATGTTCTTTGCGGCCGGCCTGGTTGCCGATAGCCCGGAATCGAAACTTCAATCGGGCATCGACCGCGAAAATTTCGACCCGGCCACCCGCCCGCAGGATGATTTCTACGGTTACGTCAACGGGGCCTGGCTGCAAAAAACCGTTATCCCGGAAGACAAATCAAATTATGGAGCAGCTACGGAATTGTTCGACGAAAGCGAAAAAAATCTTCGGGAGATCATTGAAGAATCCGCCCGCGCCGCCGACAAACCGGAAGGATCCGACGCCCAGAAGGTTGGCGACTTCTACCTGAGCTACATGGATACCGCCCGGGTCGAAAAATTAGGCTTGAAGCCGATTGAGAATGATTTGGCGCAGATCCGCAAGATCGCCACCCGCCAGGACTTGATCAAGCAGTTTGCCCATTTCAACAAGGTGCAGGTTCAGACGCCCTTTGGGTTCTGGGTGAACCAGGATTTGAAAAATTCCACCGAGTACATTCTCTATTTCAACCAATCCGGCCTGGGTCTGCCGGACCGGGATTATTATTTCAAGGATGACGCCAAATTTCAAGAGATTCGCCAGAAATATCTCACTTATATCGAGAAAATCCTTACCCTCGGCGGGCAAGATAACGCCGCCGCCAAAGCCGCCCGGATCATGGAAATGGAAACCGGCCTGGCGCAATACCACTGGACCCGGGTGGAAAATCGCGACCGCGATAAAACCTACAATAAATATGCGCTTGCCCAATTAACCGGCCTGACCCCGGACTTTGACTGGCCTTATTTTATGAAGGCATCGGATGTTTCCGGCGCCCCGGCGGTAATCATCCGGCAACCTTCTTTTTTTGAGGGATTCAACGGGATATTCGCCAAATACAGCGTCGAGGATTGGAAATCCTACTGCTCCTGGAAGCTGTTAGACGGCGCAGCGCCGCTTTTACCGCAGCGTTTTGTGGACGCTCACTTCGAGTTCCGCCAAAAAACCCTCAGCGGGATCGAAAAGAACCGCCCGCGCTGGAAAAGGGCGGTTAGCGGGGTTAATGACGTGCTTGGGGAAGTGGTGGGCAGAATTTACGTGGAGCGGTATTTTAAGCCGGAAGCAAAGGCGCGCATGGTAGAATTAGTGGAAAATTTGAAACGCGCCTACCGCGAACGCATTCAGCAATTGGACTGGATGAGCCCGGAAACCAAACAGCAAGCCCTGGCAAAACTGGCCAAATTCAATACCAAGATCGGTTACCCGGATAAATGGAAAGATTACTCTCAATTGGTGATCAAGAAGGATGAGCTGGTTCAAAATTACCTTCGCTCCAGCGTGCTGGAATACCGGCGGGAGATCGACAAGTTGGGCAAACCGATTGATCGCGAGGAATGGTTCATGACTCCCCAAACGGTCAACGCCTATTACAACCCGGCTATGAATGAGATCGTTTTCCCCGCCGCGATTCTGCGGCCGCCCTTTTTCAACATGGCTGCGGATGACGCAGTAAACTACGGGGCCATCGGGGCGGTGATCGGCCACGAGATTACCCATGGCTTCGATGACCAGGGCCGCAAATCCGACGGCGACGGCAACCTGCGCGACTGGTGGACCGAGCAAGATGCCGCGGAATTCAAGAAACGCGCCGGGGTGCTGATCGAGCAATACAACGGCTACAACCCGGTGGACTCCATGCAGGTGAATGGCGAGCTGACCCTGGGAGAGAACATTGCCGATTTGGGCGGCCTGACCATCGCGTACAACGCATACAAAATGTCGCTGCAAGGCAAGGAAGCGCCGGTAATCGACGGGTTTACCGGGGAGCAGCGCTTTTTCCTCGGTTACGCCCAGGTGTGGCGGCGGAAGTACCGCGACGAGGAGCTGCGCCGCCGCATACTCACCGATCCGCACTCGCCCAGCCGGTACCGCGCCATCGGGGTGCTCTCGAATATGCCGGAGTTTTACCGGGCATTCGGCGTAAAGGAGGGCGATGTGATGTACCGCTCCGATGATATGCGGGTGAAAATCTGGTAAATCGGTTTCCTTCCCTGGTTCACCGGTCGCTCAAAAACTCCACCGCCCGGCGCTCCGACCAGTATTCTCCGGCGGAATTGAATTCCACGAAACCCACATGCCCGCCCGATTCGGGCATTTCCAGGAATACCATCGGGTTGCGCCGGGCTTCTGCTACCGGAAAACATTCTTCGCTCAGAAAAGGATCGTTCCGGGCGTTGATAACCAGGGTGGGAACGATGACGCGGGGAAGGAATTGCCGGCTGCTGCATTTTTCCCAGTAATCTTCCGCGCTGGCAAACCCGTGCAAAGGGGCGGTGTAGCGATCGTCAAAATCTTTGAAGTTTTTGATTTCCTCAAACCCTGCATCGTCGAGCAAGCCGGGGAGGATTTCCATTTTTGCCTTGATTTTTTGGCGCAGCATCTTCAAAAAGCGCCGCATATAAATTTTGTTGGCCGGTTGCGCCATTTTCCGGGAGGACCCCGCCAGGTCACAAGGCACGGAAATGGCCACGGCGCTTTTTATCCGCGCGTCAACCGCCTCTCCCCGCTCTCCTAAGTATTTCAGGGTCATGTTTCCGCCCAGGCTGAATCCCACCAGGGCGATTTGGTGATAATGATTCCGGGAAATCACGTGGCTTACCACCGCGTGCAGATCCTCGGTTGCGCCGCTGTGGTAGGAACGAAGCTGCCGGTTCGGTTCCCCGCTGCAGCCGCGGAAATTCCAGGCCAGAACGTCCCAACCGGCGCGATTCAACGCTCGCACCACCCCCAACACGTAACTTCGCCCGGAATTGCCCTCTAACCCGTGGGAAACGATGGCTACCCGCCCTGCCCCGATGAGCGACCAGTCCAGGTCTAAAAAATCAGGGTCCGCAGCGGTGGATGGGTGGGCTTGTACCCCGGGTGCAAATCTGAAGTTTGGCACTCCGATATCGATGCGTTCCCGGAGGTAATTAACTCCTTTTACCTTGCGGAAGAAATGGGGGAAAATGGTTTGCAGGTGGCCGTTGGAGAAAAATAACGGAGGGTTGTAGGAGGATGGCTCTACAATCGGCATACTTTAGTAGCGTGGTGTTCACGTCTTATCGAGTTAAGGTGTTTTAGTGTTAAGGTGGTATAGTGTGTACTATCACGTAATCTTTGACAATTTTAGGGTTGCCGGCTTATCGGTGTTTGCAGGGTTCGTTCCCGAAGTTCCCCTCCCGGGAGGGGATTAAGGGGTGGGTAACTCCCGGGAGGGGAATTGGAGACGACGCCACTTGATACTCGCCAAAATTGTCAAAGACCACGTGATAAGACATGGTATAGTGTTATGGAGCGTTGACGAATGCCAAAACACTTGAACACTATAACACCTTAACACTCCAAAACCTACCGGCTAAGCCCGAAACGCTTATAGTTTTTATCAATATAATCTTTCCACTTATCCGGCACTTCATCTTCCGGGAAAATCGCCTCTACCGGGCATTCCGGCTCGCAGGCGCCGCAGTCGATGCACTCTTCCGGATGGATGTAGAGCATTTCGCGAATGTCGATCATCTTCTTTTTGTCTTCTTCGCTGAGGGTAAACCCTTCCGCCGGGTAAATACAATCCACCGGGCAGACGTCCACACAGGCGCTGTCGCAAACTCCCACGCACGGTTCGGTGATAATATACGTCATGGCAATCTCCTGAAATTGATTAAGGTTTTCCGGTTTCTCGCAATATCTCTGCTGATTTTGGCGATGCTTCTTGCCCCGTCGGGGATACTAATGCTCAAAAGTAGCAAACTCCGCATCAGAAATCCTTATACCTTATACCTTTATCCGTTATCCTTACTCCTTTCTCCCCTTCCCCTCATACCCCTATCAACATCCTCGCCGGGTCTTCCAGCAATTCTTTTACCCGCACTAAGAAGCTGACCGATTCCCGGCCGTCGATGATGCGATGGTCGTAGGA
>WYBG01000603.1 GCA_011526015.1 Deltaproteobacteria bacterium
ATCCTTTCGTCTGTCATTCCCACGAAGCTTGTCCCCGTGAATACGGGGAGTGGGAATCCATATTCTAAGCCACTTTTCTGGATTCCCGCCTTCGCGGGAATGACATTTTGCGTGAGTTTTTCAAAGGGCTAAAGTGTTACAAAAAAATCAAGTATGCGGAAATGAGCAAAACAGCCTTTACAGCGAAAATCTCCGGGGTGGTTCAGGGAGTGGGGTTCCGCTTTTTCACCTTGCGAAAGGCCCGGCAGTTCGGGGTGGTCGGGTACGTGAAAAACCTGCCCGACGGCGGGGTGGAAGCCTATGCCGAAGGCGAGCGGGAGGTTCTGGAACAGTTTCTAAACGAGCTGCGCAAGGGGCCTTACGGATCGGTGGTGGATAAGGTGGAGGTGGAATGGAAGCCCGCCGGCCAAAACTACATAGATTTTGAGATTACCTACTGAGGAGATCCATTGAGCCAGCCTCCCCCCACCCCGGCGCCGGGCGTCGCCGAAGTTGCCCGGATTGTCGCGATCAGCAACCGGGTAATCCGCAACCTGGAGATCACCCAGTGCTATGCAGAGCTTTCCGCGGCAATGCGTGCGCGCACCGGCGCTGCGGCAAACTGGTGCACCTTCGCTACCTGGGCCTCGCGCCAGGCGGGCAGCACCATCCGCGGGGAGGATCTGCTGGAGCGCTTCGAGCGGAGCCTGGGGCGCAAGGCCAGCCTGCTTGCGCCGCTGCAATCCCTCTACCGGATGCTGCTGCGCAGAGGGTTGTTCGAGCCGGATACGAAGCTCGGGCGCGCCGTTAGCGAGATTCACACCCCCTTCGACGCCTTCGAGCGCGCCAGCGAGGCGGTGGCCGCGGGCAATCTGAAAGTCTTCGAAGAGATCGGCCGGGAGTTCGCGCGATTCATCGCGACCGTCCCGGTTAACGCCCGCCACGACTCCGAAGAGGTTCGCGCATTTACGGCGGAGCTCCGCCCCGGCCCGCCGCCGGCGGGTCAGGACTACCTGAAGGAAGCGTTTGCGCACTATCAACAACCGCGGGAGGAAGCGGATCCGGCCGGGCGCGCCGCGTGGATACTGCTCGCCAACCTGAAGATCGGGCTTCACGAGCAAACCCGCTTGCAGCCGCAAATTGCCGCCGCCGTGGATGCGCCGGCGGCAACCGCGGAGGACCTCGGCGCCCGGGTGCTGCGCCTGTTGATGCCCCGCTCTCAGCAGTGGCCCCCGCCGGTGCGCCTGGCAGTAGCCGCCCTGACGAACTGGCTGGCCGCAAAACTGCGCAAAGCCGCGGTCAAAATCACCCGCGAGGCCGTAACCGGGTCGATGATGGTATTGGCGCTCCCTAACGAGGTGCTCTCGCTGGGGCGGAACGTGGAGGCCCCGGTTCCCCCGGTCTTCAGCGGAACGCTGCATCCTGCGCTGGACAGTTTCGTCAGGGAATACGACCCCTGCCCGCCGGGCGGCAAGGACTGCGCGGCGCAGGACTGGTGCGACCTCCGGCAGCGCATGCACTATATTCTGCACCTGTTCAGGGCGTACGCGGAGGATATATCGCTGTTCTCGCCCCCCTTCACTCCCGAACAGGTCGCGCTCTTCCGCGCCGGCATTATTCCGGATGGCGAGTTATAATAATCCGTGTTGAAATTTCGTTCCTGGCTATTAAAATAAGGAAAAGGCGATGAACTTCGAATCTTACATCCGCAACGTGCCGGATTTTCCGGTGCAAGGCATCCAGTTCAAGGACATTACCACCCTGCTGAAGGAGCCGGAAGTGTTCTCCACCGCGGTAGATCACCTCTACGTTCCTTTTCGCAGCCACGACATCACCAAGATCGTGGGCATCGAATCCCGGGGCTTCATTTTCGGGGCGGCCATGGCCTATAAGCTGAATATCGGCTTCGTGCCGGTGCGCAAACCCGGCAAGCTACCCGCGGAAACGCTCTCGGAAGAGTACCTGTTAGAGTACGGGAAAGACAGCGTGGAAATCCACCTCGACGCCGTTCGCAGAACCGACCGGGTGCTCATCGTTGACGACCTGCTGGCTACCGGGGGCACTGCCTCGGCGACCTGCCGCCTGGTGGAACGGTTGGGGGGAAAAATTGTCGGCCTGTCATTCCTGATCGAATTGACCGACCTGAAAGGGCGGGAAAAGCTGAAAGAATACGAAATCCAATCTTTGATTCGTTATAAAATTTGAGTTGCCGAACAAACGGAGGATCAACGCCGGCGGATCGCCATTTTTTTCACTCAGAAGTTGTTTTAAAAGTTGCCACGAAGGCTCAAAGACACAAAGAAGCCACAAAAAAACATCACAAATCTTAGTGAAATCTTGGTGTCTTTGGGTCTTAGTGGCGAAAATTTAGACTTCTAAAACAGCTTCTCAGCGCGGTATTTGTTGATCAAGGAAGCGAAACGTCCACCACGTCGCCTTTCACCTCCTCTACCCTGCCCACCCGCAGTTCATCGTTGGGGTTTTCTTCCTTCAGCTTCACCCGCGCTTTGATGGTCGCATCCACAATATTGTCGGCGGTGATGTAATAAACCCTTTCCGGGTTCTTGGGGTCTTTCCCGAAAATTTCTGCTTTGTACAGCATGGCGCCTCCTCCGGCAATCAAGAAATCCTTGATCGCTATTATTTTCCAAATCCCTTCTTATTTATATTATCAAATCTCCTCTATTTATTGACTGGTTTTTAAAATTTATTTATTTCTACAAGACCTTTTATAGCAGCGGGAGTGCAACCCGGATGGCCGGGTTGCACGGTCAGTGCAAAATAAATTTTGCACTCCTGGAGGATTCAGCAGCCAGAGCCTCCCGCCGAGGCGACGAGAGGGTTTAGTGTTCCAGCTCTTTGAACTGCCCCACCGCTTTGGTAAATCCCCAGATCGCTACAATCCCGATAAGGCAGTGCGCCCCCAGGGTGTACCATACGTATTCGGGATGGCCGATGTCACGGAAGTAGCCGGAGAGGGTGGTGTAGGTAATTCCGCTCAACCCCCCGCCGCCCAGTCCCACCGCC
>WYBG01000604.1 GCA_011526015.1 Deltaproteobacteria bacterium
TGCTTGCACCTGAGCCGAGGGCGGTGAGGGTGTGTTAGCAAAGTTTGGGCGGGAAGTCGAGGTTGGGAGTGTTTATGCAAATGGTTGCGCCGATGCCCCCGGCCAGGTGAAGCAGGCCGTTATACCGTCGAATTAAACTGACTTGGCAAGACCTCAAGATAAGTGGGGAAGATAAAATGAAACAACACTGTCGGACCCGTTTGGGGATAAGATTAACCCTCCTGATGGTTTTTACTGCAATTTTGACTGTTAACGGGCAATCTCAAAAACCGATCACCGAATTCGGATTTCAACAGACGCCGGAAGGGCGCTGGGTTGCCGGCAATGAATTGGCTACTCTTGCCCCGGTAAATCCTGATCACTTTGAAGACGTGGTGATTATCGAAGGGCAGATGCTGGCGGTTTATCTCAATCTCGGCAATGGTTATTTCTCCGCAAAACCGAATGCTCGTATCCAACTGCCGGAGGTAACCCGGGAATTAACAACCCGCCGGTCGGAGGGTATGGAAACCCTGGCAACAATCCGTTATGAAAACGGCAGGGAGCAGGAGTTTAATCTCAACCAATTATTCGCTCACCCGGCCAGGGAAACTCAAGCTACTTATCACCCCTACAAACTGTCAAGCGATTCCCTGAATTTCCAACCGGTATGGTCCTGGACCTTTCCGATTAACTATGGTACCTGGCCGGTGACAGCCGGGGATATTGACAATGACGGCAGGGTGGAGATCATCAGCAGTATGACCCACCCGGATACCATTACCCTGGGCTGGTTAGTTATTTTGGAAAACGATGGCGATAATAATTACCGGGAAGATGTGATAATACCGGCCAATTTTCCGAATAGCGCCTTTCACCAGATCAAGATCACCGACTGGGACCAGGATGACAACCTGGAATTGACCTGCGCAGTGGGCTACCGTATTCGCATTTGGGAATTTTACGGGGATAAGAGTTACCAGTATTTTGACACCAACATCAGTTTTGGAGGAATGAAGGCTTGCAGCGGCATTGAAGCAGTGGATACCGATCAGAATGGTCAATTAGAACTTCTTGCGATTTTTCACGATCACGATGCGCCCTCCTGGCGCAGCATGTTTGCCCGCTATGAGTTTATTGCCAAGAACCCGCCTTATTTTACCTTCAGTAATGTGGTTCTAAAATTGAGCAGCGGCTGGTTTTACAGCTTTGCCGCCGGGGATATGGATAACGACGGGTTGATCGACATCCTGCCCGGTTACGCCCAATTAGGCGGCCCCGGCCCGGTGACGATGTATAATGAAGAATTTGACCCCGTTCAGTTGCAGTTTATCCCGCGCTATTTTACTCACCCTTATCCCATTGTACAAGGGTTTAATGTTATTGATGATTTGGATGGGGATGGATTAAATGAAGTGTTTATCACCGGGGTAGGAAACGGTTATGGGGGGATTGTCTATCTCAAATCCGATGCGCCGGATCATTATCAAATCCTGAATGTGGATTCGACGCTTTTGAAAAATTCAGGCTCTTCTGTTAAATCTGCTGTTATGAATAGCCATAAGTATATTGTCAAATCAGATGCTATCTTCGATTTCAACCAAAATGATTTCATATATTTTTTTCAAATTCTCTCTTTGCAAGCTAATAATTCCTGGATTAGTCTTTGGGCTGGGCCAGAATATGAATTGGGAACCTATATTCATTATTTTGAAGTGGTGGATACAGATTATGATTCTTATGAAAGTATTATCTATAAGTTTTTTCGATACGCTCAAACCGATCTTCGTGATATCGAAAGATCACCCATTAGTTTGATCGGACCTTCCTCTGAAATCTTAGCCAACGATTTTATCCTTCACCAGAATTACCCCAATCCATTTAATCCTGAAACAATAATTACCTTCGATGCACTCAAAGTAATCCTGGTTGGCATCCATATTTATGATATTCAGGGGAGAATCATCAAAGAGTTTTCCCCTTTCATTGCTCGACCGGGATTAAACCGGGTGGTGTGGAATGGAACTAATGATGCCGGAAGCTCGGTTTCCAGTGGAGTCTATTTCTACCAGTTGGTTCACGGGCAGTTTTCCCAAACTCGCAAAATGGTTTTAATTCGCTGAAAGGAGGTGATGCTTATGATTGTGTACTAAAAACTTCCAGTCGCTTTTTTCCGATCTTTTTATCAACCATTAAACCCTAACCAACAGGAGTTCACCATGAAGCTTCTTTTAGCAATTACAGTATTGATGTTCTTGACGGGTGCAGGATACGGTCAGTATATTCTTACCCAACCGCAGGCTTATTCATTCTATGACGATTTTTCTGCCGACCCCCTGGCGTTTGAAGACATCAACAACAACGGTTACCTGGATATGACCCTGGGCGGCGTCTATATCCTCCCCCCGGCAATTCCCAACGTGGCGGTCAACTTTAATACCGGCGGCGGGAATTTCGGAAACTGGCAAACTGTATCCTATGGTTTTGTGGGCGGTTCTGTCAAGGAAATGGAATACGGGTTTCTGAGAAGCACGACTGAGCGCGACCTGGTGGTTACCTTCACCGACCATAGCGAAGTGCTCTGGAATGTGAACAACACCTTGACAGTGCAGCAGACCAATTTGCCTGCTGGTACTTTTCTTTCTTTAGGAAGGGTGAATCAGGGCGTACATGATGATCTCGCTTTAGCCACCGGAAGTCAGGTTGAAATATTTCTGAATACCGGGGTAGGAACATTTAATTCAACGCCTAATCAAACTTTCTCCGAGCAGCCCGGCTTTATCCGACTGGCGGATTTGAACGATGATGATCTTTTCTACGACCTGGTAACTCTTGCCGGTTCCACCGTCAAAGTTCGCAAAAACACCAGCGGCACTTTCGGCAGCGCCACTAACATTAACAATACCGGCTTTGCGGTAGAAATCGGCGACGTGAACAATGACGGTTACCCGGATCTGCTGGCGATTAGCAGCGGTTCCTTAAAAATTTACCTGAATGACGGCGCCGGCAACATCCACACCACCCCCGACTACCAGGTGAACGGCAGCGAATTCAATACCTTCATAAACCGGATCACCCTGGGCGACATGAACAACGACGGCCGCAACGACCTGGTGGCTGCTTACTACCAGGGCAAGCTGAACATCTGGATTAATACCGGTTCCGCGCCGCTCTTCCAAAGCAATCCCCAGCAAACCATCGCTGCGTTTGTTCCTTACACCGGTGTTTATAATCTTGATTTAGCAGACGTGGAGAATACCGGCGGGTTAAGCGCAGCCATCAGCATGACGGTAGAAACAACCTTTGGAGAAATACAGGGCGCAGTGTATTTGTTTAAACACAACGGCAACCCTGCTCCCGCTCCGCCGAAGAATCTAACAGTCAGCGGCCAGGCCGGGCAACACCCTTTTCTGCAATGGGATGCCAACAACGAACGGGATCTTTCCGGGTACAAAATCTACAAAAGCTACAGCAGTAATGGAGTATTCAATCTCCTGGCCACCCTTCCCGCCACCCAGGTTAGCTACGTGGATAACAGCGAAACCGTGATTACCGGGCTGCCACAGGCTAATGAGCGCCGTGTTTATTATAAAATCACCGCGCTGGACAACCAGCCGCAGGAGTCGAATTTCTCCAATACGGTAAATATCCGCGTACAGGGGCTTCCCCAGGAAAAAATCAGCGCCGGTTTTTTGGAACCCGTTGGCGTTCCGGATGAATATATGCTGCTGCAGAATTATCCCAATCCCTTCAACCCAACCACTATTATTGAATTCCGGATTCCAGAAGAAAATCACGTTGAATTGGCGGTTTACTCGCTGACAGGTCAGAAAATCGCCGTATTGGTCAATGAGGCCTTAGACGCCGGCGCTTACCAGCTGCAATGGGATGGTAGAGATGGGCAGGGAAACCCGGTGAGTTCAGGAATCTATATCTACCAGATGATTTCCGGGAAACAACGGTTAGTAAAGAAGATGATGCTGATAAAATAAACTGCCTGCCTTCTTAGATGTTCAGTTAAGGGTGACGGCCTTTAAGAACCTATTCCGGCAGGCAGTTTGATTGGCGAACTCCGCGGGCCTGAAGATGGCCGCGGAGTTCGCAATTTAAGTATTTTTTCTATATTTAACTATCCAGCAGGATAAAAACAAGGCTAAAAATGAGATTCATAAATCCATAAAAAATTCCGCCAACCTTACCGTTTTAAAAAGCAAAACGGCAAAGTTGGCTTGTGGTAGGTGAAAGGTTGTAAAGAAATATGGTTGGCAATCGCCGCAAACTACGCGGCCATTGCCGTTAATTATATTAGTTCGGTGCTCTTTTAACGCTCGGTGCTGTTCCCAAAGGGCGTCGGTATAACTTCCAATCCACCCGATTTGCTGGCAGTTTGTAGTGGTTGTAAAAGTTCTCCTGGCATTAAGCTGTGGTGTGTTTAATTTAGTCTGGATTGCCCGTTGCCAGCAAACGGGTGATTGCCGCGTTAGCGCCCTATACCTAAAAAATAAATCCGGTAGGTGGGGGGAGTAATTGCGCCGGCCAGGGGGCCGGTGAAGGTTGGTCTGGTTGAATGCGCTATCGCAAAGGCGGGAATAAATATGTGCGCCA
>WYBG01000106.1 GCA_011526015.1 Deltaproteobacteria bacterium
ACCGGCTCAATCCCAGCAGGAACGACAGGGAAATCAAGAGAAAAATAAGCAGCCCGGCGCGCCAAAAATTTCTTCCCGCGTTCCGGCGGGCAAACAGCTCATTGATTTCCGAACGCCGCCGGAACAGCGGTTTCAACAGTTCATCGATGCCGGTCTTGCGTTTTTCACTGATCTGCAACTGGCTTTTGTAATCCTCCAGCCGCCGGGCTTCCTCCTTACGTTCCGCGTCCTGAAGCTGAAGCTGCTGCTGCACCTGCTCGCGCTCGAATTCCCGGTCTTCGATGAATGCCTCGAGCTGCTGCCATTCCGCGAACTCCTCATCTGTGAACGCTTTTAAGCTATCTAACTTTTCCAGCGCGGCCAGGATGCCGTCGAGATGCCGTTGGCCGACCTGAAATTTTTCTTGCAGGCGGGCTTTTTCCAGGTCGCGGATTTCTCCCTCCAGTTCCCGAAAGCGGTTTTGCCGGGAGAGCATTTGCTCTTCTAATACGCCATAGCCCTGGGAACGGGCGGCTTGCAGGAATTCCCCGGCTTCTTTCAGCAGCCCTTCCGCTAACAGCACCCGGCTCTTCAAGTGCTGGCTCTGGCGGGTGTTGACGGTATCCATTCCTTCGGTGAGATTTCCCAGGATGCGCAATTGATTTTTGATTTTCTGGATTTGATTGCTGCGCAGACCCATCAACCGTTCGGTTACGTCGCCGTAAAATTCATTTTCCCGGGCAATGGAGAGGTCGCTGTTGCGGATCACGAAGAGGTTGCGGTATTCTTCCGCGGAAAGCGCCAGCAACTCGGTGATCTGCCCTCCCTCCGGAAGCTTGTGCTCCTCTCCCCGGTCGGTTTCCAGGAGCACGTAGCCATCGGGCTTCTCGTTCACCCGCTCGATTCCGCTGAAGAGCTTCTGCCCCTTGCCTAACAGCAGGCGGATGAGCGCTTCCAGGGTAAGGGTTTTGCCGTCTTCGTTCTCCCCCCAGAACAGGTTGAAATCGGTTAAGCGAAGTACTCCGGAATCGGTGAGCGGCCCGTATTTCCGGATCGAAAATTCCTTGATTCTCATGCCTGCGACTCCATCATTGCTTTCAGAGCCAGTTCCAGAACCTGCTGTTTTTCCGTTTCCGGCAGGGTGCGCGACTCTAATCGATCCAGAAAGAGTTTGAAGAGATCGTCCTCCAGGATCTCCCGGATATCGCGAAATTCCGTTTTGACCAGCTCGATGCGCTTCCCGGAGAATTTGCTGATGGCGCGGTGGAGTTCCTGTTCGCTCATTTGCAGCGCCTTGCCGTTGAAATAGCCCCTGATCTCCAGGAGCAGTTGTGCGTTATCGGGAAGGTCTTGCAAGGCCTCTTTAATGGCAAAGAGAGGGTTTTGCTCCCGGAAAGGGTCTAAGCGGAGCTCCATTTTTTGGTAGTAGAAGGTATGTAAGACCTGGGGGGCGGGCGGGCGGCCCAGCTCCAGCGCGTTCACTTTGCGGGGCCCCAATTCGGCGCGGGTAACCGAGGCCGGGGAGCCGGGATAGACGAAATAGCCGCCTTCTTTGAATTCATGCGCGTCGAAATTGCTGTGGAAATGCCCTGCTAACACGTACTGCCAGGGCAGGCTTTCGAAGTAGGATAATTTAACCGGCAGGTAGCGCTGGCGGCCTTCCTGCCCGTACTGGTCCCATCCCCCGGTAATATCCAGCAATTCCCCGTGAAAAAGGAGCACGTGAGCGGCGTCCGGCCGGGCGTTCCTGGAGGCCAGGATCAGGTATTCCAGCACCTCTTCTTCTAACAGTTCTTCGTAGGGAAATCCCCAGAAGAAAACGCCGTCGATTTCCAGGGGGCGGAGGAGGTCGCGAAACACGGTCACTCTATCGCCCAGGAAGACGCCCTCGGGGTAAGCCCCGGTGTCGTGGTTGCCGGGGATGATCAGCACCGGAAAATCGATGCGGTTGAACAATTCCCGGATTTTGGGGCGCAGCTTATGGGCGTCGGCGCTGCTGTCGAACAAATCGCCGCAGATCACCATCACGTCAAAATGCTCGAAATGCCCTAATTCGATAATTTTTTGGAGAGCCTGCCAGCGCACGTCCTCGTATTCCCGGATGTGGAGATCCGCAGTATGAAGCACCTTCATAGCCATTTCCCGACGTTTGCACTAAAAAATTGTACAGCAAATCTTCTTGCTAAACAAGGAATTAATTTTTAAGAAGTTGGTGGAGGAGTGAGAAGTGAAAAGTGAAAAGTGAAAAGTGAAAAGTGAAGTAAAATCGGTAGTGCATCGCGGCGAAAATTCTTCGCCACATACTCGTGCCGAGGGTTTCCGTTGGCACCCACGACCGGGGCGCTCTGCGCCTCGACAGGGCGGCGCAGAGCGCCGCCTTATTCGGGAAGGTACGCGAATTGCTCATGGAATGGTTCTTCATCCGGATCGATGGCCGGAATTGCTTTAATCGAAAGCCTTTCAGGGTGATTGGAAATTTTCGCCGGGGTTCATTCCGGCTGAAAGTGTATAACTTTTGCATCCTTATTGAATTGCCTTAAGCGGAGGCGGATAGATGAATGGATGGTTTACCCCCCGGGCGCGGAAGCGACGCCGTCCCGCCAGCCTGGTATTAATTCTTTCAATGGCGGCAATGGTGTTGCTTTCCGGCTGCTTTACCGGTATGCACACTTCAAAATCTTCCGGCGAAACCGTATTTATGAATTCCTTTGAAACGCCCCGGGATACGCTCAACTGGTACTGGTCCGGAAAATACCGCCTGATCCCCGATACCCCGCCGGGCGGCGGCGAGCTGGCTCTGGAGGTTCAGGGCGGCGGCGCTTTTCCGGCCGGCAGCTTCATCTCCAGCCCCCTGCGCTATGGGGGATATTTTACGGTGGAGTGCTGGGGAAAGGTGAAGGGAGTGGCCGGTTACGTGCAACTGGCCACCATCGCCGATCACGAGGTGGTCGAGACCGTCCGGGCGCCCATTTTGGAGCCGGAGTGGAAACGCGCGCAATCCGGCGAGGCGCTGTATTGTCCTCCCGGCAAAAGCTTGATGATTTCCCTCCAGCCCGGCCAGTACGGCGAGGGGGCAATGGCGGTGGATGTGATCGAAGTAAAAAAAGTGGGGAAGGCAGGGGAAGCGCCGGGGAAGATAGACCGCCGGATTGCCCGCCAGGATTTACCGTGAATTTTTTGGATGTTGGATGCTCGATGCCGGATACTCGATTTGCCGGCTCCGGGTTGTCTGTGCTTACGAATTCTGAAGAATTGCATGAAAACCCCGCTCTTAAAGTCGGAAGAATTTATTACTCGTTGCCCAAAATTTCACCCGCTTCTTTTATGGTTCCATAGCCGGAATTCACGGGCTGCACCGCTCTCATTTCAACCGCGGCCCCGGTTTGCGCGCGTCTCCCGCCCGCTCGGTGAATCCGTTGTTGTCCAGGTATTCCAGGAGCGGAATGGAGTGCTTGCGGGTCGTGCCGGTCAGCTCTTTGAATTCCGGCACGCTGATTTCCGGCTTGCGGCCGAAAAATTCCCGCAATAATTCTTCGATTTGCGGCAATACGGAGACGTGAAAGAGGAGGGTCTGATCCACGTACACTAACTTGCCCTCCTCGCGCATCAGCTTGCTCAACTCCTTGAACTCCCTTTGCGAAAGGCCAAATCGCTCCATGGCCTCTTTTACCGTGGGCGGGTTGAAGCGCGCCTCGCGGTAGCAAATTTCCAATTCACGGTATTTTTCCGAATCTTTGGCGGATAATTGGGGTGCGAAAGCGGCCAGGCGAAGCTGCGGCCCTTCCCTGGCGATCCGCCGGGATTTTACCCCCAGGCTCAGCGCCCGCCGAACCGCTTCCGGGAGAAAGGTTTTTTCCAGCCGGCTGATCATTTCCACTTCCCCCATCCCCGGCCGTCCCGGGTAGGCGCGATGGAAGCTCGCCAGCGTTTCTTCTATCCG